>CAYYAV010000301.1:0-2518 GCA_964469865.1 uncultured Fusobacteriales bacterium
TCTCTGCCTTGCATCTGCCGCTCTTTTTAAAGCCTGTCCTACATAGTTTATACAGATCATCATTACAAGTATGAGAAGTGAGGCAGGTAACCATATCCAAAGCTTTGATGACATTACTTCCGGATCTGTGGCATATCCTACCAGTGTCCCCAGACTAGGTATTCCTGGTGGAAGCCCGAATCCTAAAAACGTAAGCCCTGTTTCTATCCCTATATTTCCTGCAAGATTTAATGTAGAATCAACTATAATTATGGAACTTATATTAGGCAATATTTCCCTAAAAAGTATCTTAAAGTCACTTGTTCCCATCGTCTTAGATGCCTGTACATAGTCCCTCCTACTTTCAGTCAGTACCTTACTTCTTATAAGTCTGGCTATACCGGTCCAGTAAAATATACTCATTATAAATATGAATGTCACAAGATTATATCTTGGAACTACTGTTACAAAGACTATTATAAGCATGAGTCTCGGGAGGATAGTAAGAAAATCCACAAGACGCATTATAGTATCATCAATTCTTCCTCCATAGTATCCTGCTATAAGACCTACAACTATTCCTATTCCAGAAGTCAGTATCGTAACTGCTACACCTACTATTATGGAATTTCTTGCTCCTATTATAAGCTGTCCCAGTATATCTCTTCCACCTGTATCAGCTCCCAGCCAGAATCCTTCCCCTGGAGCCGCATATTTATCCAGAAGGGATATTTTCATGACTTCATCCTGATTTATAATCATCGAACCTACAAATACCGTAACAAACAGTACTCCCAATATTATAAGGGATGACATTGCTATCCTGTCCTTCTTTAGCTCCCTCACTATAACTGAAATTCCTGTCGGTTTTTCACTTACATTAATATTCTTATCCTTCTTCTTAAACATTTTTCCATACACCCCCTTATTCTATCCTTATTCTCGGATCTACTATACTCATAATGATATCTGAGAGCAGACTTCCTAATAATGTCAGAAAACCGAATAATAATATAAGTGCTGTAACCACACTATAATCCCTTGTACTTATGGAATTTATAAACAGGTTCCCCATTCCGGGATAGCTGAATATAAGTTCGATAAATACTGAACCACTTAATACTCCTGTTATTGTATATCCGAAAAATGCTGCTATCGGAAGCAATGAATTTCTAAATATATGTTTTGAGTAAACCTTATTTTCAGGAACACCCTTACTTCTTGCAGTCTTCACATAATCAAGGGATTTTGCATCAATGACTTCATTTCTCAGATACTGTATTGTTCCCACCGTAGCCAGCAGTGCATAAGTCAGTGAAGGAAGTATCAGGTGATGAAGCTTGTCAATAAAATATTTAAATGTTCCTGGTTCAAGACCTATTGTTACTGTTCCTGTTTTCGGAAACCAGTCCAGAGTATACCCGAAAAGCCATAACATAAGTAATGATAATACAAATGTAGGTATTGCATAACTTATATAATTATACAGTACTACTGCCTTATCCAGTTTTGAATCCTGGTATCTTCCTGCAAGAACTCCTAAAGGAATCGCAATACAGTAAGTCAGTATTGTACTTAATATAGAAAGTACTAATGTATTTGAAGCCCTTTGGCCTATCAGTGTCTTTACCGGAATCTTATATGCATAGCTCATTCCAAAATCTCCATGAAGGGCATTCTTCAGCCATCTTATATATTGTATATGAATAGGGTCGTAAAGCCCTGCCTTTCTTTTAAGTTCTTCCAGTACTGCCGGATCCGTCTGTGGAGTTATTAGACCTGTAAAGGGATCTCCCGGCATATTTTTAGCTAAAATGAATATAATTACACTTAATATGAATAACTGAGGAATCATCGCAAGAACTCTTCTCAATATTACTTTCCACATTTACTCTTCTCCTCCTTCCACTTCATGAGCCAGTGCCACATAATGGGTATTGCTTATTTTTTTAAGGTCGTATACTTTTCCATTCTTATCATAGTATTCCAGCTCATTTTCCCTGTATTCCTGCTCTACTGCAAGCCTTCTTTCCTTATTTTCCACCCTGTGGTTAGGATTCACTTCCGGAATTGCCGCAATAAGCCTTTTTGTATATATATGCTGAGGATTATTGTAAATATCCTTCTTTTCCCCCTTTTCTACAAATCTTCCCCTGTACATTATAGAGATGTGGTCACACATATGTTTTACCACTCCCAGATCATGGGATATGAAAAGATAGCTTAATCCAAACTGGTTCTGGATTTCCTTCATATAGTTAAGAACCTGTGCCTGAACAGACAGATCAAGAGCTGAAACCGGCTCATCCGCTATTATGAGCTTCGGCTTTGTAGCAACTGCTCTTGCTACTCCTATACGCTGTCTCTGTCCTCCTGAAAATTCATGCGGGTATTTGTAGAGGGCGTCATCTGACATTCCTACTATTTCCAGAAGTTCCATAACTTTCTTCTTCTCTTCTGTCTCCGTCAGGTTCTCAAAATTTCTTAAAGGTTCTGCAATAATATCTATGACACGCTTCTTAGGATTTAAGCTTGACAT
>CAYYAV010000302.1:0-2510 GCA_964469865.1 uncultured Fusobacteriales bacterium
AATAGTAGCAATTTCAAAGATATTTTCCCCTTTTGTAAAATTTCTTACATTCTCTACCAATATAGTATTAAGTATACTGAGAATGAAAGATGACAATCTGGAAGAGAAAGTTTCTAAAGAAGAGATAAGGTCCCTAGTGGAAGTAGGAAGAGAGCATGGAATTATAAATGAAGTAGAAAAGGAAATGATAGAAAATATAATAGAATTTGATGAAAAGATAGCAAGAGAGATAATGATTCCACGTACAAAGGTGTTTTTAGTAGATAAGAATATAACTATAGAGGAACTCTTTGCTAAGAAAGAAATAGGAAGATATTCCAGGATTCCTGTCTATGATGGGGAAGCGGATAATATAATAGGGGTACTCCTGACTAAGGAACTGATGATGGAAGCATATAGGAAAGGATTTGAGAATGTCGTCCTTTCTGATATATTACAGGAAGCTTACTTTGTTCCTGAAACCAAGAATGTAAATGAACTGTTTAATGAACTTCAGGTGGAAAAGAAGCATATAGCAATGCTTATAGATGAATATGGAGGATTTTCCGGAATAGTAACACTGGAAGATCTCATTGAAGAAGTCATGGGAAATATATATGATGAGTATGATACGGATGATTCTTCCATAAAGAAACTGTCAGCAGATAAATACCTCATAAATGGAGAACTGTTCCTGAATGATATAAATGATTATTTCCATATAGAACTGGAATCAAGACATTATGATACATTGAGCGGTCTTATCATAGAAAATATAGGATATATACCTGAAGACAATGAAGACATACCGCCTATAATAATGGATAATATGATGTTTAAGCCTCAGAGAGTAAAAGATAAGAAGATAGAAAAGGTTCTGCTTACATTTAATCAGGATAAAAATGGAGAAGTTAAAGAAAGCAGATGAGATCCTGAAATTAAATAAGGATAATAAATATATTTATCAAATTATTAAAATACAGGAGGAAAAAAGATGGATTCTAATATTGGTGAACTAAAAGGGGTAAAGAGGCTATTTCCGCTCATGGCTGAAAAGAATGTAGATATCAAGAGGGAAATGATGGCGGGACTGGTTACATTCCTGACAATGGCTTATATAATAGCAGTAAATCCTAATATCCTATCCCAGACAGGGATGGATGCCGGAGCCCTTGTAACAGCTACATGCCTTGCAGCAGCTGTTGGATGCTTTTTAATGGGATTTATTGCAAACCTTCCTTTTGCACTGGCATCAGGTATGGGACTAAATGCCTTTTTCGCATTTACAGTAGTTTTGAAAGGTGGGATAAGCTGGGAGGCTGCCCTTACAGCAGTATTTATTGAAGGGATAATTTTTATTTTTCTTACATTGTTTAAAGTACGTGAAGCCGTAGTAAATTCTATACCTATGAGTATGAAGCATGCAGTTACTGCAGGCATAGGAATATTTATAGCATTTATAGGATTTTCCGGTTCAGGACTTGTAGTCCTTAACGAGGCTACAAAAGTAAGCATGGGTCATATGTCTGTAACTGTAGCAGTTGCGGCGGTTGGACTTTTTGTAATAGCGATACTCGATAAAAAAGGAGTAAGAGGCTCAATACTATATGGAATAGTCATAAGTTCACTGCTGGCATGGGGATATGCACTCATGAATCCGGCAAAGGCGGCAGAAATGGGTATTTATCTTCCATCAGGAGTATTTAAATATGAATCGGTTGCCCCTATAGCATGGAAAATGGATTTTTCCTTTTTAGGAAATATGAAAATGATGGGAAACTTCTTTGTGATAACGTGTACATTTCTCTTTGTTGATTTCTTTGATACTGTAGGAACACTTATAGGAGTATGTTCACAGGCAAATATGCTAGATAAGGATGGGAATGTACCGAATGTAGGAAGAGCACTTCTTGCTGATGCCATAGGTACAACAGTGGGAGCAGCACTTGGAGTATCCACAGTAACTACCTATGTGGAAAGTTCTACCGGAGTTCAGGCAGGAGGAAGAACAGGATGGACAGCAGTTACAACAGGAGTACTGTTTATATTATCAATGTTCTTTTCACCGATTTTTATATCCATACCTGCAGCAGCTACTGCACCTGCACTGATTTATGTAGGATATCTTATGATAAGTTCCTTAAAGGAAGTGGATCTCCATGATGTGACAGACGGATTACCTGCATTTATAACGGCAATATCAATGGCTCTGACATACAGTATAGGGGACGGGCTTACACTAGGAATACTGTCATATGTAATAATAAACATTTTTTATAATCTATTTGCAAAAAAAGAAGAAAGAAAAGAAGTTTCAGCTGTAATGATAACACTTGCAGTACTATTTATTATAAAACTTATATTCATGTAGAATAGGAACTGATTTTATATGCTCTCAGATTTTAACCACTGTATTTATGACAGAAGAGCTTTAAAATCAGTTTTTAATTGAACCTATTAAATAAAGAAGAATAATTCGTTATAAAGGAATGTATATGATGATATCCGGCTGTTAGGCTGTCTTATAAGTC
>CAYYAV010000303.1:0-2507 GCA_964469865.1 uncultured Fusobacteriales bacterium
GTTAAACTGGGAGTCGACGAATTGACACCTGTTGCACTTACTATGGCAGTATGGACAATGATATTGGGGTCAATAGGCTGGATAATTTTTGCAACTTTCTCATCAGGGAGGATGGATAAAGTTCAGCATAAAATATCAGGAGGCGATCCAGGAAAACTTATTATGATTTCTGTGGCAGCAATAGTAGGGGCTTTTGCAGCATTGTCGTCTCAGAATTTGATAGGGCTTAATAAACATGCCTTTGCATGTGTATTAGGTGGATTAATAATGGGTATTCTCATAATAGTTGGGGATAAGAAGGATATAAAGTGGCTGAAAGAATGGAATCTGACAATAGCCATTCTAGGTTCTATGATAATAACATCATTTATTTAGGAGGAAAAGATATGGAAAATAATAATTATTATGAAGAGGAATACATGCCTCGCATGCATAAGATAGGAATAATAACAGGAATTCTAGGAGTAGTGACTTCATTTTTTCCTGCCTTGCTTTTAGCAGTTGTATACGGACTATTGCCACCTTTACCTGCCCTTGCAAGTGCCTTTATAACAGCATTATCAGCTTTTGGAATTTTATGGATAGTAGAGCCTATATCATATTTTTCTGTATTAGGACCTGTAGGAACTTATATGGCATTTCTGTCAGGAAATATATCAAATATGAGAGTTCCATGTGCGAGTACTGCACAAGTAGCTGCCGGAGTTGAACCGGGGACAGAAAAAGGATCGATAATAGCTACTATAGGAATGGCAATTTCTGTAATTATAAATATTTCGCTTCTTACTATAGGAGTTATTCTTGGAAGTAAGGTATTATCTATGATGCCTGATAAAGTTAAAGACTCCCTTAATTATCTTTTACCGGCATTATTTGGTGCACTTCTTGTACAATTCGGTTTACGTACAAAGAAGCTTGCAATAGGAATTTTGATTTTTTCTATCTTGATAAATATAGGTATAAAAGCAGGGGTATTTATGTGGCTTCCAGGATCAAGATACTATTTAGGAATACTTACAAGTGTTTTCCTGGCAATTGGAGTAACTTTAGCTACATATAATAAATCCAATATAAATAAGAAATAATGGAGGATGATATGACAAAACAGGAAATTTATGATAATGTACAAAGTCTAGAAGAGCTGTCTTCGGAAATATGTGATATTCTCTGGAATAATCCAGAACTGGGAGGTAATGAAAAGGAATCGGCTAATCTATTCAGAAATATATTGGAAAAGGAAGGTTTCAGGATAATTAATAAAAAAAATTTGGAGCATGCCTTTTATGCAGAATATGGTACAGGTTACCCTGTTATAGCAGTTTTGGGAGAATATGACGCATTACCTGAATTATCCCAGGAAGTAAGCTATGAAAGAAAACCTGTAGCGGAAGGAAATCCTGGTCATGGATGTGGACATAATCTTCTAGGTACAGCTACTGCCATTGGAGCAATAGCTGTAAAAAGATTTATGGAAAAAAATAGGATATCAGGGACAATAAGGTTCTATGGGTGTCCTGAAGAAGAACTTTTAAGCGGAAAAGTAAAGATGGTGTATCATAAAATGTTTGAAGGATGTGATGCAGCAGTAACATGGCATCCTATGACTGCAAATATGGTTTATGATAAGGCTTTCCTTGCCAACGCATCTATGAGATTTTACTTTAAAGGGATAACTGCCCATGCAGCTTTTGCTCCTGAGAGAGGTAGAAGTGCTTTAGATGCTGTAGAACTTATGAATATAGGAAGTAATTATTTGAGGGAGCATACAGTAGATAAGGCAAGGATACATTATGCTGTGGATACAGGAAATTTTCCTCCCAATATAGTTCCTGACAGAGCAAGTTCATGGTACTTTGTAAGAGCACCTCATATGGAAGATGTAAAGAATATAATGGAAAGGATAAAAAAAATAGGAGAAGGGGCTGCACTAATGACAGAAACTGAAGTAGAATTTAAACTGGATTGCGGATGTTATGAATTCAAAGAGAATAATGCCTTCTCAGATCTTGCCTATATAAATTTAGTTGAAGCAGAGAGACCGGTATATACAGATAAGGAAATAGAGTTTGCAGAAAAGCTTCAGGGAACCTTGAATCAAGATTTCCTAGATAAGGAAAAAAAGATTTTGAATATTGATGAAGTAATGCATACAGGAGTCTGTGATAGAAACCTATGGAAAGAATATGAACTTAATGGTTCTTCTGATTCAGGTGATATAAGCCAGATCATCCCTTCCTGTCTTTATACGACTTCATGCTGGCCAGTAGGAGTAGCCCCTCATACATGGCAGGCTACAGCTGCCAATGGCTCTTCATTAGGCAAGAAAGGAGCACTGTATTCAGCGAAGGTATGTGCAGGAATAGTGTTTGATTTGCTGACAAAACCTGTATTATTAGAAAAGATCATAGAAGAATTTAAGAGTAGGAAAGAAAGGGAAATCTATACTCCATTATATTCTGATTAAAATACAAAAAATAATATGTGTTATTTTAATTTTTTATATGTTT
>CAYYAV010000304.1:0-2499 GCA_964469865.1 uncultured Fusobacteriales bacterium
CTATAAGTATTATGAAGTTAATGGTGAAAAAGTCAAAAGTGATGAAATCACTAAGATTGTTTGTAATGTGCAAGATGCAGACAAAGTAAAAGTTCTAAAAGAGATGAACATTGCCATTGAAGACTTAAAAGCGGTGACACTTAAAATTTATGACAATTTAGATAAAATGACAAAATTAGCTGAAAATGACGGTTTATTAGATAAAACCGTTGAACTCATTAACCCACAAGTTCGATTGCTATGGAACATGTCAAGAAGTAGTTGGTCTGGAGTGAAATTAGTCACAGATGACCTTAAAGTTCTTGGAGAATAGCATGCAAAATAGCGTAAAAATTGATTACTTCGCTGTCACGGTTAAAGAAACTTCACCAGAGAAAGTATTAGAAGATATTTTATTAATGCCCCTTGAAAACTTTGCTCTTCTTCCTTGGGGGCATAATAAATATCAATTTCATTATGCCTGCTCTGAAATTAAGGTTTATTTTAATCAAAAGCTAAGCAATATGGGGGTTTATGTAGAGTTAAAAGGTCAAGGCTGCCGACAATATGAAGAATTCCTCAATGGCAATGAAAATAATTGGGTTACCTTAGTCAATCGGTTATACCAGTATCAAGTAAATTTCACCAGAATTGATATTGCTAATGATATTTATGATGATAGCTTATCTATTCCTACCATTTATGATTATTGTCGTCGAAAATTATGTGTAACTAGAGCACGACATTATGATTATTATGAAAAAGGTGAATTAGAGACGGGAGAACGTGTCGGTGAAACTGTTGTTATTGGGGCTCGCGGAAATCAACAATGGTGTGTTTACAATAAACTTATGGAACAAATTGGTAAAGGGAAAATTATCACAGATAAAGAAACATGGATTAGAGCTGAACTAAGATGTTGGCAAGAAAAAGCTAATATTATAGCAACTCAAATTCAGTCAAGAAAGCCCTTAGTTGCCATTTACTTTGAGGCTATTAATGGACATTATCGCTTTGTGACCCCTAATGCTAAAGATAAGAATAAGCGCCGAAGAAAAAATGTTAAGTGGTGGCAAGAGTATGTTCAAACAGAGAAAAAAACTATTTTGAGTATCAAAAGGGATAAACCGACCTTAAAACAGTCAGAGGTTTGGACAGAAAAGCAAGTCTCAAAAACATTAGCTAAACTTTATATCGCCAAATATGAAGCTTATAGCCAAGAGAAAGCTGAAACGTTTATCCAAAACTTATTAAGAATGGGCATGGAGAAATTATCAGAACTGGACGAAAAGGAGATTGAACAGTATATCCGTGAACAGCATAATTCTGATAATTGGGGGATTAAAAAAGACGACTTACCCGAAAAGTAAATCGCCTTACATAAAAATAACTACTAATATTATAACATGAAACTATAAAAAGAGAAAGGATAATCACAGTTGAGTGGATTAGAACTAGTAAAATTACAGAAAATTGAAGAACTATTAAATGTACTTCTAGAAGTTACAACACAATATAATAGCAACTCTCCAAAATTAGACATTATCACTCAAAAAGAGCTATTAAAACAATTGCATATTTCGCCTAACACTCTTAAAACATGGGAGAATAAAGGCTTACAACGTTTAGAACCTCCCATTGAAGGAACTCGGACAGTTTACTATCAATTAAGTAGTGTTTTACAATTCTTAACTCATTAATTAAAATATGCTAAAATAGACTTATCCTAAAAGGAAAGGGAGAAAGTCTATTTTTTAGCCTCATTCGTGATTATCCGATACGAAAGGGCTATTATGAAAACTGAAATAATTGAACATCACAACAAAAAAATTATTAAAAAGATAAAAAATAATGGTGACATTTCCTACTCACTTAAAGGTGCTTATTTAGGAATAGATAATAAAACTGGAAAGCAAGTTACAACTACTATTACTGCCAAGACTTTAAAAGCACTTGATAGAAAGTTACTCCAAGCTAAACTTAATTTTGAAAAAAATGCTAATACTAAGCAAAAAGTCGTAGTAATTAATCGTTTTAGTGACCTAGTTGATATTTGGTTTAGTAACTTTCAAACTTGGGTATCATCTCAAAATACAGTTAACCGTGTAAAAGGTTATATTGATACTTATATCAATCCACAATTTGGCGACTATAAACCTGATAAAATTGAATCTACTGATATTCAATTGTGGGTAAATGAACTTGCTATAAAGTCACAGCAATCTATCGCTAAAGGAAACAAGCGCGCACCAAAAGGAAGCTCCAAAGAATATGGTGCAATTATCCATAAACTAAGTGATATTTTTGATTTTGGAATAACACATTTTGGATTAACTACAAATCCAGCAAAAACCATCACTATTCCACCAAAGCCTAAGGCGAATAAAAAACGTATCATGGTTCTACATGATAAAGAACTAACTAAATGGATAAACTATCTTAAAACCTTACCTAATACGAGAGCTAATCGACGTTTTATAATTATTTGCGATACATTATTAGCTTCTGCTCTACGTATTA
>CAYYAV010000305.1:0-2496 GCA_964469865.1 uncultured Fusobacteriales bacterium
GTATCAGATGTAGTAGTAGTACCTCCTACAGAAGTAGATCCTGAAGTAGAACCTCCTCCGCCTCCTCCTCCACCGCAACTGACTAAAGCTATGAGTAAGCTGGCGATGAAAAATGTCTTTTTAGATTTCATATCTAAACTCCTTTCTTTCCAATAGATAGTATTTAATTTTTTTAATGCAGAACTATTTTGATATACTAAATTATACAATTTTTTATATTTATTTACAATAGAAACTTTTAAAATGATTAGAATTTTTTATCCCATACTGAAATCATACTTCTTTATAAATGACAGTAAGGCCTGACATCCTTTGACGACATCATCATAAGTAGTATTAAAATCACCTGTATAGTAAGGGTCTTCGATATCACGGTCTTCTCCTGCAAATTCTAGAAGTCTCTGTATCCTTGCATTGGATCTGTTATGTATAAATTTTTCTATGTTCAGGATATTGCTTTTATCCATCCCTATTATATAATCAAAAAAAAGATCATCATCATTCAGTATACGTGAATACATCCCATCAGTACTTATACCTTCCAGCTCCAGGCGTTTTCTTGTTCCCCTGTGGACAGGGTTACCATGCTCCCATGAGCTCGTTGCTGCTGAGTCGATATATATCTGATGGATAAGTCCCTCCTCTACCACCATTTTTTTAAAAACGGCTTCTGCCATAGGAGAACGGCATATATTTCCTAGACAGACAAATAATACCTGTATCATATATTTTCACACTCCTTTAATTTCTATTTTTATTTAATTATACTAAAAAGAAGGTATTTTTTCCAGTTTTTAATTTTAATTTATTGTAGGTAACTACGGTCTTATATTAAGGGGAGCCTATCAGCCCTCTAATTATATTATTAACCTATTTAAAGAGTTTTCAAATATTGTGATGTTATTTTAGAAAGAGAATTTATTAGAATTTTAGGAGGAAAAGGTAAATGAATATAAGAATAAGACTTATTTCAACATTCATTTTAATATTAATGATTTCATGTGTGAGTATTTACGGGAAAAAGAATTCTTCTGAACCACAGTTAGCCGGAACTTCATGGAATTTGACAAATATTTCAGGAGAAGATGTTACAGGGAAAGGAGTTACTCTTAAAATAAGGAAAAAGGAACTGTCTGGAAAATCATTCATAAACCATTATTTTGGAAAGTATATAATTACTGAAGGTAATATTTCTGTATCTCATCTGGGTATGACTGAAATGGCAGGTGAAAAATTTCTTATGGACTTAGAATACAAATATATTGGAATTCTTCAAAATGTAAAAAAAGTGGAAGTTATACAGGATAAATTATTCCTTAGGACAGATAATGGAGAAACACTGGAATTTATTTTAAGTGATGATAATATAATGTACTAGGAGTAGTCGTTATAGAAAATGATTTTATAAGCTTTCTGAAATTCTGAAAGCAAATAAAATCATTTTTTATTTTATAAAAATAGAAATATTTGATAAAAACTTATTACCATTGTATTCAGATAGAATTATGAATTTGTTATCTTCAAATTCCCCTTCATTCCGGTTTTGTAAATCTGAAAGAAATCTTTCAAAGTTAGTGTTATAGCTGCTAGGATATTTTTCGTTGCTCAAGTAATAGTCCTTCATAAAATTTATTAATGTAGAGATATGGTTGTACTTTTTATTTTCAAGTTCATTAAATATAAAGGATACAAAATCATTTAAAGTGTTAAAATGTCCTGTGAATGAAAAAATATTTTTATATGTCCTTGTATATTTTTTTATATTATCTGAAAATCTTTTGTGCAGATAATCATACTTTATTGAATTGACAACAAAAACTTCAAAATTCTTATTATGGTGTAACAGGCTGTATTCTAGATTTGATTCAACATAGCCAAGACCATTTAGTTTAACTGATGAAATTATAAAGTTTCTCATATTTTCGTCTACTTTTATATATGTTTCAAGTGTTTCCAGCAGTTTTTCTATTTTATCTAAAATATATGCTTCATTCTTGTTTTCAATTAAAAATCTTATTCCTTTTATCCTGCTTTTGTTAAAGAATTTTATCTTCTTATATTTGATATCTAGGAAAGTGACTTTTCTGATATCCTTTAGACACGGAATTATGACATTTTTTTCAAAGTCATAGAATCTTGGATAGCTGTTAGACAGATTTAACGTAGACTTCAATTCATCTACAGATACTTCAAATGAATTATTTGATAGAGGTTGATTTTTTATAAAAGAGAAGAAACGAGTCGTATTAATATTTGAAAACTGTAACAGGGAATTAAGATTATACATTTTAAAATCATTAAATTCAGAATTGAATATCTCAAAAAAAGTATCTGATATATTTATATTATAAGTAGTCTCTATTTTCTGAAAAGATTCCATAACAGTTAGACTTCCTTCTATATTTATGGTATTAAATTTGCTATAACGATAAATAATTTTTTTTAACAGAAAAAAATTTAAAAATTTATCAATGGAGCTATCTTCGGAGATTTTTA
>CAYYAV010000306.1:0-2496 GCA_964469865.1 uncultured Fusobacteriales bacterium
ATGTTTCGGATCAATAAAAAAATCCCTCTTTGCTGTTATGTATTTTAACAATCCTTCTCCATCAAGTATCTCTGAACAAAAATTGTCCATTTCATCATATATTCTGTCATCTATCATGTTCATGTTACTTTTTTCCTCCGCTCTCTCCTTCTTCTATTAATTCAAGTGACTGTCTAAAAAATCTCAAATTAGCAATATTTTCATATTTTACTATTTTCTTTATAGAATCTTTATCAGCCAGACTCAAATTTGAACTATCTATATATGCTTCAAAACTTCTGTCATAGCTGTCATAGACTTTTTCAAGCCTTTCGAGATTTGATTTTACCGTCTTTCCTTCTTTTCTTTCTCTTTCTGTTCCTGATATAATCCTCTGGTCTAAATTTTTATTCAGTTCTGCAAATTCTTTTTTTACAATTCTTCCCATATCTTCGTTTGACATTTCCATATAATCTTCTTTTGATTTTTCATCTCCTGAGAAATAAAAATAGTCTATTATAGTTCTTACATTAGGTTCTATAGTAGAAATATCCTTTTCTCCTTCCAGGAAGGTATTCATATTCAAATCAAAAGACTCAAAAAGATTATATGTATTCACAAACATATATGACTGGATATCACCTTTTTCCTGTAAAAAACTGTTCAATAAACCTCTTGCCGTTTCTGTCTGGATTGATGTATATAACATATAATTTTCATACATTTTCTTAAATTGTGATTTTCTATTTCCTTTTAATCTTTTCATTTCTTTTTCATTTATAGACTTATTTTTGTCAAGTAATCCATACAAAAGTTCTGAATAAGCGCTTTTTAGGACTTCGTTATTCTTCTGATATCTGTCTGCAGTATTTTTAAAATACTTGTCAAATACATCTTTCTGATTCTGATTCCCCCTGTCAATTATCTGACGATTCGTTTCTGCATTTATATGCAAACTGCTGAATAATAATAACAGCATTAATATCAATTTTTTCACTATCTGTTCTCCTAACCGTTATTTTATTTATATAATTTTTCTGCTAGATTTTTATAGATTTTATCCAATATATCTCCATCATATTCCTCATTATTCCAGATTTCCTCAGATTTTATAGCCTGAGATACCAGCATCATAAGCCCGTTTATAACTTTTGCACCTTTTTCCCTATATTTTTTCATGAGAACTGTTTCTTCTGGATTATATATTATGTCTATCAGATTTTCAGTTTCTATGAAGTCATTATCCCTTAAAGGACACATATTCAGTTCAGGATACATCCCTACAGGAGTACAGTTTACTATCAGATCCACCTTCATCAGATTTTTTATTTCTGAATAATGAATGAGCCTGTCCTGCTGTCTTATTTTGAAGGAATCATTCTCCAATATTGTCGCTACATATATTTTTTCTGCTCCTTTATCAGTTAACACGCTATAAATAGATTTTGAAGCTCCTCCGGTTCCTAGGACGAGTATCTTCGAATTTTCAATATTTATGTCATTCAGTTCCAGTGTTTTTAAGAATCCGTAATAATCACTGTTATCTCCTATAAGCTTCCTATTTCTATATGTTATTGTATTTACCGCTCCTATCTTTTTAGCTATAGAAGAAACTTCATCCAGATACTTCATAACCTCTATTTTATATGGAATAGTAACATTTATTCCATTATATTCCCCTTTTTTCACTTCATCAAGTAATCCTGGGAGCTCTTCCGGCTTTCTTTCAATCATGTCATAAGAAGCTTCTTTTCCTGTCAGTTTAAAAAATATTTCATGTATTTCCTTAGAAAAACTATGTCCAAGCTTTTCACCTAAAAGTCCGAATCTTTTCATTTATATTATACAGTAATATACTTTGATACCACTGTAATCTCCTTTCCTTTATAAATTTGTATCATTTAGCCTAACTTTTCAATAATTCTATTTCTTCATAGGATAATTCCCTGTACTCTCCTTTTTTCAGGTTCTGATCAAGCCTCAACATTCCCATTCCTATCCTTTTTAAATATACAACTTTATTTCCTGTCGCCTTAAACATTCTCTTTACCTGATGATATTTCCCTTCAGTAATTGTTATGTATACTTTACTGGAGTTTCTCTTTCCATTTGCTATATTAATAGGAATTTTACTATTTTCTATTATTTCCACCTTGGCATCCTTTGTTATAAAATCTTCATCCAGCTGAATTCCATTTTCCAGTTTTTCAATGTCCGCCTCCATCACCGGATCTCTCAATTCTACGTAATATTTCTTATCTACATGCTTATTAGGCGATAATAGATTGTGAGCTAACCGACCATCATTTGTCAGTATGAGCAGTCCTTCTGTATCAATGTCCAGCCTCCCTACAGGAAATATACTGTAGGTTCTATACTTTTCACCAAGAAGATCTATAACAGTCCTGTGTTCTCTATCTTCTGTAGCAGATATCACTCCATCAGGCTTATTCATCATAATATATACAAAGGGTTTATATAATACTAATTCCCCTTCATAGTATACAGTATCTTCAT
>CAYYAV010000307.1:0-2481 GCA_964469865.1 uncultured Fusobacteriales bacterium
ATTCTATTGCCGACTTAATGGATATAAGGCCTGATTATGCCAATCTGAAGACTGGAAATGACATTGAGAAAGTTTCTCCGGATAGTGTAAAAATTGGAGATCTTATTGTTGTAAAACCTGGTGAAAAAGTACCTCTGGACGGAGAAGTAGTCGAAGGACATTCTGCATTTGATACTTCTGCCCTGACAGGTGAATCCCTTCCAAGGGAAATCAGCCCGGGAGAGAATGTATTAAGTGGATTTATTAACAGGACTTCCCTTATTACAGTAAAAGTTACTAAGCTGTTTTCTGAATCTACGGTTGCAAAGATACTTGACCTTGTGGAAAATTCAACTGCAAAGAAGTCCAGGACAGAAAACTTTATTACGAAGTTTGCAAGATACTATACTCCTGTAGTAGTCATCCTTGCCTTACTTATAGCTATACTTCCTCCTTTTATCATTCCGGGAGTATTATTTAAGGACTCGTTATACAGGGCGTTAATCTTCCTTGTAGTTTCATGTCCGTGTGCCTTGGTAATTTCCATTCCTCTAGGATTTTTCGGGGGAATAGGGAGTGCTTCAAGACACGGAATCCTTATAAAGGGGGCAAACTATCTGGAAGCACTTAACAATGTGGACACTGTCGTAATGGATAAGACAGGTACACTTACTAAAGGTGTTTTCAAGGTTACTGAAATTAATGTAAATAATAATATCAGCAACGGAATTTCAGAAGATGAGCTGCTGAAACTGGCTGCCCATGCTGAAAGTTTTTCAACTCACCCTATTGCCCAGTCCATAGTCAGAGCCTATGAAGAAAAGGGAAATACCATCGACAAGAGTCTATTGAATAATTTTGAAGAAAAGTCAGGATACGGAATAAAGGTAAATATTGATGGTCAGTCTGTCACTGCCGGAAATTACAGGCTAATGGAACTTGAAAATATTACAATTGATGAAAAGAAAGATCTTGGAACTGTAGTATATGTAGCTACAGACGGAAACTATATAGGTAACATCCTCATTGCAGATGAAATTAAGAAGGATGCTGAAAAAGCCGTTTCCGGTATGAAGGAAAATGGGGTAAAGAACATCGTCATGCTGACGGGAGATACTAAGGCAATCGGTGAAAGTACTGCAAACAGGCTCAATATTGACAAAGTCTATACAGAACTTCTCCCTGACCAGAAGGTGGAAAAATTGGAAGAAATCTTTAAGGAAAAATCCGATGACAGGAAAGTAGTATTTATCGGAGATGGTATAAATGATGCACCTGTCCTTGCCAGAGCTGATATCGGTATCGCAATGGGAGGTCTGGGGTCTGATGCCGCCATAGAAGCTTCAGATGTTGTAATTATGAATGATGAACCGTCAAAGATAGTTACTGCCTTAAAGATTGCTAGAAGTACAAGAGCTATCGTATGGCAGAATATCTTCTTTGCTGCTGCTGTAAAAATTATCGTACTTATTTTAGGAGCCGGCGGACTTGCCACAATGTGGGAAGCAGTATTTGCCGATGTGGGGGTAGCCCTCCTTGCAGTACTGAATGCCATGAGGATTATCAGAAAGAAGTTTGACTAGTATGGTTTCAGACAACAATTGAATTTATTATATTTAAAGGGAGTGCGATAAAGTTCTGCACTCCCTTATTTCTTATAATTATTAAAATTTAGAATATCCTTCCTTTCCACTTCTCCTCTAAATTTCATTCAGTTTATTTTCTATTCTTTCTGCCTTTGACATTTGCTTTTCAACCACTTTATCTATTATGTCAAATACTTCATTTTCATTTTTATCGCATATTTCTTCATAAGGAATATAATCTATAAATCTCAGATAAGTTATAAGATCGAAATTATTTACTCCCTCTGTTTTCCAGTTTTCTATTTTAAATTCTTTTTTTATATTTTTTCCTGAATTTTTTCTATAGCCTTCTTCTCAAATTCTTTATAAGTTAAATTTCTTTCATAAAATCCTGTATTACTAATTTTTTTTAATATATCAATACACTCTTCTAATGTCTGATATGTATTTTTAGATTTTATTTCATAATATGTTTTCGCAGGAATTTTTCTTATTTTAAAATAAATATTGTAGCTACTTCTTATTTTAACATCTATCGATTCTTTATCATCAAAAATTTCCATTATTTCATTTTTTTCATAGTTTTTGATTAATTTTTCTAATTTTTTAATAATTTCTATTTTTCCTTGCACACCAATTTCTATCGCTATCAAAAAAGCATTTTTTTCTTCATTAAAGCGACATATTTGATAAGTTAAGTTTAATTCCATACCTTTATTTTTTTTTATCCAGTTTTTATTTTCAAAATAGAGTTCATTCTTTCTTTCTTTATAGTTAGCAAATATTTTCCCCAGCTTCTTATTCATTACGGACATATCATGTATTTTATTTTTTTTATTGACATCATCTTTTTCATATTTAAAATTCTGTTCTTAATATTGTATGTCCTCTTCTGTTATTTTATCAATACTATTGT
>CAYYAV010000308.1:0-2470 GCA_964469865.1 uncultured Fusobacteriales bacterium
GATATCCTGACTTATTTGCAGCTTCATATTTTGTAGCTTCCCAATGGGATGAAAATGTCGTAGCTCCTATGGCTAAAAATAATATATGGATTACAGTATCTACAGGGGATACGAAGGCATTTCCCGGAATGAACGCCATAACAGATGTCCTTTCTAAGAACGGAGGAAAAGTTGCTAAAGCTTCATGGCTTGGAAATTATACATCTGAACAGTTTAATCAGGGAGTAAAGGATGTACTTACAGAAAATGCGAATATAAATTATACTACTCTTGAAAAAGGGACAATTCCCGGAGTTCTGGAAGATGGAAGGGAACACAATTCCACATGGACTGTGGCATATAACATTGAAGGAATAAGGGACTGGATATTCAGACAGAAAAAAATAAATAGTCCAACTGTACTTCTTGAAAGATTAAAAAGTACCAAAAAGTCTTGTTAAATAAAGGCTGTCTTAAAATAATTGAAATTTTAATACAGCCTTATTCAATTTATAAATTATCCTCTGACCATAAATTACATTTTTAACAATTTTGTAATTGCCAGCTTAACTATAGTAAATATTATAATTCCCACAAGGCTCGTAGTATACATTATCCTTATGTTCTTTTTAATATCTTCCAGCTCAAATTCCTTTTTCTTATCCCCTATTGCAGGTTTTCTGACTTCCTTTCCAAAATAGGAGACCACTCCTCCAAACTGTACTCCCAAAGCCCCTGCCACTCCTGCTTCTGAATGTCCTGAATTAGGGCTGCTATGATTCTTCCTGTCTCTCAGGAATATTTTCCATGCTGCCCTGTAGTCATACCTTAAAATAAGACTTGCTATGACTATCAGTAATCCTGTAATCCTTGCCGGAATAAAGTTCGCAGCATCGTCTGTCCTGGCAGAAAACTTCCCGAATTCGATATATTTCTCATTCCTGTAGCCTACCATGGAATCAAGGGTATTTACAGCCTTATATGCCATGGCAAGTGGCAGTCCTCCCAAAAACATGTAAAACATGGGGGCAATTATCCCGTCAACAGTATTTTCAGAAATTGTTTCCATCGTACTTCTTATCACCATTTTTTCATCCATCATTCCGGTATCCCTTGACACTAAGTAGGAAAGCTCCTTTCTGGCAACTTCTATATCCCCTTTTTTCAATATATTGTACACTCTTCTCCCTTCCCTTGCCAATGAATTTACGGAAAACACAGTATACATAAGATATATTTCCAATATTGCTACTAAAGGCTTTTCTATGTTTGTGCTTATCAGAAAGCACAATATATAAGTAATTCCTACTGTTACAACTGTAAGTATACCTCCTACAAATACCTTATACCTTTTTTTTAGCAGGAGCTTTTCAAGCAGTTCTATAATCTTTCCTATTATCTGGACAGGATGTATAATATTCCGGGGATCTCCGAAAATGAGATCAAGGACATAAGCTATCCATATTTTAATAATCATTATCATCTATCTGTCACATCCCATTATCCCATATATTGCCCCTATATCCAGATTTTCCCTTAATACCTGGGCAAGCTTGTTATATTCCCTGTCCTTGTATTCAGTAAAGCTGAAATTTTCATTAATCCTGTCCAGTCCTTTTCTTTCCCTTACCTTATTCAGTATATGGCCTGTAAATTCAGAGTTATCAAATACTCCGTGAATATACGTCCCTATAATGTTATCCTTAGCCATACCTTTAAGGATTCCATCTCCGAAAATACATTCCCTGACTGCCTGTTCCTGGGATTTTCCCTCAAGAAAAGTACTTTCCGGATAACTGTATCCCTGATGGATTTCATATCCTTTAACAGAAATCCCTTCTGCCCCTTCCAGAATGCTGTTTTCTATATTTTTCAATGTGTTCGTATACTGGGTAGTAGTCTTTGCCTTTTCCATTACCGTTTCTATCGGAAGAAGTCCCAGTCCTGAAATTTCTCCGATACTGCTTTCGATTTTATGAGGATCCATTATCTTCTGTCCCAGCATCTGAAAACCTCCGCATATACCGAAAACTATTGTTCCACTTTTAGCAAGCCTTACAATCCTTGTATTTATCTCCTTTTCAATGAGATCCTTCATGTCTTCTACAGTATTTTTAGAACCCGGTATTATTATAATATCCTCATTCCCCAGGTCTGATGCCCTTTCTACATACTTCAATGACACATCTTCATAATGGGCTAGGGCATCTATATCTGTAAAATTGGAGATATGCTTCAGCTTTATGACTGATATCCTTACCTTGCCTTCCTTCTTTTCATTATATTTATCTATTCCCAGGCTGTCCTCTTCTTCAATTCCCAGCTTTACATAAGGGACTACCCCCAGGACAGGAACTCCTGTAAGTTCCTCTATCATTTCTATGCCCGGTTCCAGCAGTTTCTTGTCTCCTCTGAACTTATTTATTATTACTCCCTTTATCCTTTCCTGCTCATGTGGAAGCAGCAGCTTTATAGTCCCGTATATAGAGGC
>CAYYAV010000309.1:0-2454 GCA_964469865.1 uncultured Fusobacteriales bacterium
TTTAGCCATTTTGACTAATTCCAAATGCATATCCTTTAATTCTGTCCTTCTTGTCAGTCTCACTTTCACTTCTTCATGACCATTGACAAGCAATGTCATTTCTTCTTCATCTACCCCTATCAGTCTGGCTTCTTTTACATCATTCCTGTTATTGAAATATCTCACATATAGTGGTAATACATCTCCATGGTCATTATTCATATGCTCTAAAATTCTTTTAATCATTTTTTCTCTCCTCTTTCTATAATTTTATAAATTCTATTCCGTTTATCCCCGTCTAAACCTGAATGGTTTCGTAATTGTGCATTTTAATGTTTCCGGATTTTTTATAGTAACCCTTATCTTACTTGTTGCAGCTTTAGCCTCATTATGAAAAGAAGGATGACCGCCACTTACAGATAATACAGATACTTTTCCACCGCTTGTAAAACTGAATCTTACATTTACTACTGCTTCACCTGATATTCCGGCTCTCTGTGCAGCAATCGGATAAGGAAGGCTTGGATTATAATTTACTATATAGTCTATTCCTTCACGGCACACATTTCCTCCTGATGATCTTTTTTCTCCACTTCCGCTATTCCCTGCTCTATCATTTGAAGCTGATGAATTCTTATTTTCTGATGACATCCCTGATGATACACCGGATTCATATGTATCCCCCGAAGTATTATTAGCCGTACTTATCCCGGAACTGGAAAACCTGTTATTATTCATATTATGGTTAGAAATCACATCAGATCCTGATTTTTTCGGAAGACTTACTGATTCCTGCTTATCCGGTTCTTTTTTTATAATTTCTTTTATCTCTTTTTTCTTCTCTTCTTTAGACACATTGAATGAAGGATTCCCGTATACTTCTATTTCTTTTTCTTCTGATTCCGTTTTCAGATTATTTATATTTACTTTTACTATATTTGCTTTATTATCTATATTTCCTCCATTATTTGGAATTGCTACCGGAATAAATAATAATAGCATATTCAGTATCAATGAAATGATATAAAACTTCATATTATCCCCATTCTATACAAATTATTATTTTTCAGTTTTTTGATAAACATCTATTATATGATCTATCGTCCTTGGCGATCCTCTTAATATTTGGCTTGAATCTACTATAATAAAATTATGGTTCTTTATAGCTTCAACATCTTTAAGCTGGGGGTTTGCAGTAACTATTTCATCCGGATCTTTTATCATGGTCAATATAATTTCAGGCTGTTCCTTTATTATATACTCTGCTGATATAATCGGATTTGAGCCGTCTAATGTCTCAGCTATATTCTTTATATTGAGCAGCTTCATTATATCATTTGGAAGAGTGTCCTTGCCAAATACCATGAGCGGAGAAGAGGATAGCACAAACATTCCTTTTCTTTCAGATGTTTCCATCTTTTTTATCTCTTCGATCTTTGCTCTTTTTTCAGAAATAATTTTATCAGCTTCCTTTTCTTTCCCCAGTATCTTAGCTATTTCCTGAAAGTTCTTAAAAATTTCCTCAATGGTATTTGCCCTA
This sequence comes from uncultured Fusobacteriales bacterium, assembly GCA_964469865.1. Classification (GTDB taxonomy): domain Bacteria; phylum Fusobacteriota; class Fusobacteriia; order Fusobacteriales; family Leptotrichiaceae; genus JAGOWQ01. Next base: position 1,520 of record CAYYAV010000309.1, read on the forward strand.
TATCTTTTTATTTCTATATTATTTGCTCTCATTCCGCTGTCCAGCTCTTCAGTGGTATGAAAAGAAGCAAATACGAGATCCGGTTTAAGTGATATTATTTTTTCCAATGAAGGTTTCATAAAAGTTCCTACACTTTCAATCTTGGAAACTTTTTCTTCAGGCCATATTTTCGATCTTTCCAGATTAGCTACTCCGACAATCCTATCTTCTGATTCGAGCAGATAGATCATTTCAACTACTGCCGGATCCAGCACTACTATTCTTTTATATCTTGAATCCGTTTCATTTTGTTTGTTCCCATCTTTTTCCTTACTTTCATTATTATTTTTTGAACATGCTGCTGCTAATGTCAATAATAGAGTTAGAAATACTAAGATTTTTGTCATTGTTCTATACATAATTAATTTCCCTCACTTATATTTTATTTGGTATCACATACGGATATCCTTTATTTTTGATAATTTCACATTCAAAACCATAAATTTCCTTAAAAATCTCTTTCCTATATAGTTTTTCAGGTGTTCCTGCATAGGCAATATTTCCTTTTTTTAAAAATACAATATTATTACAGTACATTGAGGCCAGATTTAAATCATGCAGCACCATAACTGCAGTCATTTTTTTGTTTTTTACAAAATATTCTGTAAGTTTCATAATTTCCAAGGCATAATTCATATCAAGAGCGGAAGTAGGCTCGTCCAGTAATATTATTTCAGTTTCCTGTATTAGGGCCCTTGCTAAAAGTACTCTTTGAAATTCTCCTCCTGATAAGGAAAAGGCCTGTCTGTCCCTAAACTTTTCAAGATTTAATATTTTTAAGATTTCATCAACCTTTTTTTTGTCTTCCCTGTCAAATCCTGACCACCTGCTCTTCATATGATGTGTTCTTCCCATATAGATCAGATCTTCCACTGTCAGAGGCATTGAAAGGGCAG
>CAYYAV010000310.1:0-2425 GCA_964469865.1 uncultured Fusobacteriales bacterium
TAAAGTTTGGGTAACATCATTACCAATGACAAATGTATCATTTGTAGTAATTGTGTTGTCATTACCCAGAGAATAGCTACCTGTACCACTGACTGTACTAGGGTCGCCGATTGCGCCTGAGCCTTCTCCGCTGACTATGTTGCCTGTACCGATAGAAATGGTATTGATGGCATTGGCTTGAGCACCATTACCAATAGCAATGGCATTATTTTTGGTTGCTTGAGCACTTGTACCTATAGAAACAGTATCATTGGCGGTTAAACGAGCAGTAGCTGATGTGCCAGACCCTGCACCTTTACCAAAGGCAACGTTATTTGTACCATTGACAAATTGTCCTGCTTGATGTCCTACCGCCGCATTAAATGCTTGTAATGTGCCTTGACCGGCTTGCCAGCCCACAGATACTTGACCTTCATTGTTAGCTGCTTGCGAACCTGCTTCTACACCAATCAAAACCGTATTGCTGCCTTGGGCGGTGGTTGAATGTGCTTTACCTGCACTTGCACCGATTACCACATTGCCTGAACCCGCTGCATTGGCACTTTCACCAATAGCAACCGTATTTTGGTTACTGGCATTGGCTTTATTACCAACTGCTACTGAACTTTGATTACTAGAAACGGTGCCTGTACCTAAAGCAACAGAACTGGTACCTGATGCTAATGACTCTTTACCAATGGCAACTGCCCCTGCATTATCAATCGCTTTAGCGGTATCACCAATCGCTACGGTGCTATTAGCCGAAGCCACACTAAATGCACCTGCAGCAACGCTGCGATAGCTTTGTGCATCAGCAGACATACCCAGTGCTGTTGAACCTTCACCTGCAGCTTTGGTATAAGCACCCACTGCAGTTGAGCTTGCACCTGAAGCATAACTGCCTGATGCTGGTGTGGTTCCCGATGCTGGCACATAGGTGCCTTTACCTGCACCATCACCTATCGCTACTGCAGATTTACCGATAGCATGAGAATCGTTACCGCCGGCAAAGCTGTTTTGACCTGTCGCTTCTGAAGCTTGACCAACTGCAGCAGCATTCACACCCGTAACTTTACTTGAAGCACCTATCGCCAATGAGCCGCTTGCTGCCTTATCAACCGTTGCATTACTGCCGATTGCTACGCCATGAGTGGCTGCCGCATTGGTGTCCACACCGATAGCAATAGAGTTTGCCCCTGTAGTTTTAGTAGTGGTAGCATTTTCTGCGTTGGCACGAACACCCATAGCAATCGCACCGCTGGCACCTGCATTGGCATAAGTACCCTGTGCAATCGCATTTGCGCCTGTAGCTTGAGAACTGGTTCCCAAAGACATAGCATTGGTTGCAGAAGCGTTAGTCTTTGTACCAATGGCGATAGAATCTGCCCCTGTGGTTTTATTTCTATCTGCTGAAGTAGTTTTAGTTGGATCTGCATTTTGACCATTTACATCATGGTTGGCTTCACGACCAATAGCAATTGCTCCACTTGCCCCAGCATTGGCAGCAAAACCGATTGCTGTTGCATACATAGCAGTAGCACGAGTTTGATTGGGAACATTTTGTGCGCCACCAATGGCGATAGATGAAATCCCTGTAGCTTGGGTGGCATAACCTTGAGCAATGGCATAGCCACCTGTAGCGTTAGCATTTGCTCCTACTGCAATCGCCGCACCACCTGAAGCAGTTGTACGGTTGCCTTGAGCAATGGCATTGGTTGATGAAGCTCTGGCTCGCTCACCAATAGCGATAGTATTACTAGCAGTTACTGCACCGGGTGAATTAGACACACTATTAGCATAAGCACCAAGTGCTATATTAAAATTACCCGTAATGCCTGATGCCGCATCTGTACCCATCGCAATATTATTATTAGGAGTAACTGCATTTCTTAATGCACCATCACCAATGGCAATATTACGCCCCTCTGATGATGGTGTTACTGTACCCGATCCTGCTTGTCGACCAATAGAGACATCAAAGTCAGACGCTGCCTCAGCTTGTAAACCAATGGCAATGGCTTGGTTATCCAATGCTTTTGCTGCACCACCAATGGCAATCGCACCTGCCATCTTGGTAACGGAATTGGCACCAATAGCAACGTTGGTTTCGCCATCACTGGCAGCCCCCATCCCCATCACAACTGACTTAGGCGTTTTAGTATCGGTAGTATTGGTTGCACTTGCTGCAGCATCACCACAAATTACGCTTTGTGTAGTGGTATCGTAATAACAAGCATTGTCTGTGCCTAATTGGTATTCAGTACCATTTGCCGCCATGGCAGGCGCACCCATCATTAATACGGCAGAAGCCGCCGCAGTATAGGCAAAACGTGCGCCTACTTGTGTACAACTGGCTACAATTCCCCCTCCGACAGAAGCTGATTTGCCGTGTGCCTTAGCAATTTCCGCTACTGCTACCCATGTGTTGGTGGTTTCATTCCACACG
>CAYYAV010000311.1:0-2422 GCA_964469865.1 uncultured Fusobacteriales bacterium
TAATATTATAGTAAATTTTTAAAAAATATATAATTCCCTATATCCAGGAGAACTAAAATGAATATATTTGAACCTATTAACAGAAGTTTTCTAGAAAACAAGAAAATCAATATCACTTTTTCCAGAGCAATAAATAAAAAGGAACGTGATTTTTTAAAATTTCTTTTTAGAAAATATAATCTGATGACATATCTCGAAAAAAGCTCTATCTTAGATAATATCTTAATAGAAGATATATTAAAAGAACTAAGATATAAAGAAGTTCATCAGATACAGAAATTTTTAAATAACCTTCAGTCCAAAAAAATTAATTTTTCAATTTATAATGACAGAAATTTAATACTTTCAGGAAGTTTTTCTATTCTTTCATCTTACAGTATTGTATATAATAAGATTATACTTGTCTTTGCAAGAGAAGTTTCCCTCGGAAGGAAACCTGATACTTTATTTTCATATTTAAGGATAGATTTTCTGATATTTATGGGAGATGAATTTTCATATGGTCTATACACATACCTTCTTTCCTCCCGGACATTACGAAATACTATTGAAATTTCTCTTACAGAACTGAAAGAAATATTAAATGCAAAAGATAAATATGAAAGGTTTTTTGATTTTGAAACAAAGATCTTAAAGAAAGCTGTTGATGATATCAATATTTTTTCTGATATAAAGATTCAATACAGGAAAATAAAAATCGGAGAATTTAAAAATAACAGGGTGGAAAAAATTCTTTTCATACTGGATAACAGGGAAACTTATTCCCGTTCAGAAAATTCTGAACTGAACAATAATATAAATAATATCATAGATATTGTGAGGGATGATATAAGAGACTTTCGTTCCACTTATGAACTGATTAAAAATTATATTAATAAGAGGGGAATTGAATATGTCCAGAATAATGTCGCTTTCACTAAAAAAAATTTCAAGAATAATATTGATCAGAATTTAAAAAAATCCCTGCTTCTAGATCTTGCAAAATCATCTTCCAAAGGGGAAGAGAGTACACTGGTAAATATACAGAAAAAATACTCCACTCCATTTTTAATTCATCTTGAAATATCATCTATCTTTAAAAAGAATCATCTTGATGATGAATTCCAGGAGCTTCTGCATTCAGGTTTTTTTAATAAACTGAATGTTTTAAAGAATGGAGAATTTCTTGAAAAGAAATTTGACAGTTTCAGCCTTTCTGTACATTATTATACATTAAAGGAGAGTTCAATAAAAATAAAGGTAAGAAAAAAATAAAGGGAGATAGGAGGTCATTTACACCTTCTTATCTCCCTTTCTTGATTTTTCAAATTTAATCTGTGTCACCAATATAAAGTCAACACCACTAAGGAAATACCTATTCAATAATTGTCCTCAGTATTTCAAAAGTTCCCCTTACAGTCACAGGAATATGTGGTGGAATAAGTAGAGACTCTCCTTTTTTTATTTTAAGACTCTCATCCTCCCCTTTTTCATTCTTAAATATCAGTTCGCCTGATCCTTCCAGAATAGAATATATAATCATACTTCCTTTACTGACATCTTCCATTTCCTCATCTATTTTAACCTTATCTATGGAATAATATTTTTTCCTTATTATTGTTTTTCTACTCTCTTTTCCAGAAAAATCAGTATTTATGACAACTGCCTTTTTATTAAAGTCTATTACATCTGCAGCTTCATCTAAATGAAGTTCCCTTTTTTTACCGTTACTCTCCACCCTGTCAAAATCATAAATCCTATATGTTATATCAGAATTTTCCTGAATTTCAGCAAAAAGCACACTTCCAGAAAGTGAAGCATGGACCATTCCAGGTGTAATATCTATAAGATCTCCCTTTTTCACCTTAATTTCTTCAAAAAGTCCTGTAAAATCATTTCTTTTTGCCTTCCGAAGAAATTCCTCCTTTGTTATACCTTCCTTCATACCCATAATTAATGTTGCATCATCACTTGCTTCCATTATAAACCATGATTCACTTTTTCCCAGTTCATTGTGTTTTTCCAGTGCAACTTTATCATCTGGATGGACCTGGATAGATAGCCTGTCATTTACATCCAGATATTTTATAAGTAAAGGAAATTTTTCTTTATATTCCTTATAAACCTTTTCACCTGTCAGCCTGCCCTTATATTCATCATATATATCCTGTAACGTTCTTCCTTTTAACGGCCCATTTTCTATTATACTCATTCCATTAGGATGTGCAGACACTTCCCATGATTCCCCTATATTTACTTTTTCAGGCAAACTCATATTAAGGCTTTTTTCAAATTCACGACCTCCCCACACCTTTTCTATAAAAACTTTTTCAAATCTCAATGGATACAACATTTCTTTCACCTCTTCCTGTATTTTTATATTCTTCTATATTTCCCAACCATCTATCTCATTATTTTCAGAAACTTCCTTTATCCAGTAGCC
>CAYYAV010000312.1:0-2415 GCA_964469865.1 uncultured Fusobacteriales bacterium
AATAGGGTATACAGCCTATACAAGGGATATAAAGTTGATGCTTACAATATTGATAGTATTTATTATAAAAATGATAATAGACTATATATTAACTTCAAAGTTCGGGTTTGCTTTGAGGGCATTAGGAAATAATGAGAAACTTGTTATCAGTCTCGGAGTAAATGAGAAAAGGCTAAAGATATTCGGATTAATGCTTGCTAACGGTTTAGTGGCGTTATCAGGAGCTTTGTTTGCACAGACACTGAAGGTGGCAGACCTGCAGTCAGGGGTTGGTACAATAGTAATAGGTCTTGCAGCAATAATACTGGGATTGGGTATATTAAAGAAATCACAGCTTATAAATGAAATTTCAATAGTAACTATAGGAGCTTTGCTTTATTATACAATAATAAATATCGCATTGACTTCAAACAACTGGACAAAGAGCCTGTATAGAAGTCTGAATTTTTCAGATGAACTGATAAAAACTCTGGAAGTCAGACCGACAGATGTAAAAATTATAACAGCTGTCATTCTTACTGCAATCTTATGGAATGAATTATCAAAGAAAATAAAAAAAGGTAAGAGAACGGCAAGAATTTTACAGAGAGGAGAAGAAAAATAAATGATTGAGATAAAGAGCCTGTATAAAACCTTCTTCTCCGAAATAGGTACAGCAAAACCGATATTTAAAGGATTAAACTTAAAAATAGAAAATGGGGATTTTATTACTATAATTGGGAGTAATGGAGCAGGAAAGTCTACCTTACTCAACGTAATAAATGGACAGGTAACTCCTGACGGCGGAGAAATAAGTCTCAACGGAAGTAATATAACCGATGTTGAGAGGCACAAAAGAGCAAGGTGGATTTCACAGGTCTATCAGGACCCTACTCAGGGGACAGCTCCTTCAATGACTGTTCTCGAAAATCTTTCAATGGCTAATAATAAAGGAAAAAAGTTCAACTTTACTTTTGGACTTGATATAAAGAATATAGAATTTTATAAAAAACAGCTGGAAAGCATTGGATTAGGACTTGAAAAACAGCTTTTTACCCAGGTAGGACTTCTGTCTGGAGGTCAAAGACAATGTCTTTCGTTGATTATGGCTACACTAAATCAGCCTGATATACTCCTTCTGGATGAACATACTGCAGCACTTGATCCACAGACATCTGAAATAATACTTGAGAAGACAAGGGAAATAGTGGAAAAAAATAATATAACAAGTCTTATGATAACACATAATATGCAGGATGCTATAAAATATGGAAACAGATTGATAATGCTCCATGCAGGAGAAGTTATATTTGATATAAGAGGTAATGAGAAAAAATTGCTGACAGTGGAAAAACTGCTTGAAATGTTTAAGAAGAAAGATGCACAGTTGTCAGATAAGGACGTATTCTAATAAAAATAGTTAAAAACTGTATATATCGTATATTTTTTGAAAAATCAACTGAAAAATTTCTATAAGGAAATTAAGGTTGATTTTTTATTATTGATTTATATAACCTTTTTTAATATAATACTAAATATGGAGAAATAAATCTGATTCAGAATGCAGATTAGTATGAAAGGATGAAGAGATGAACAGTAGACTAAATAATTTTATAAAAGAAAATGTTGAAAAAATATACGAAGAAGTAGTAAATATAAGAAGGGAAATCCATATGAATCCCGAACTGGGAGATGAAGAATTTGAAACTTCCAGGAAAATAAAGGATTTTCTATCTGAAAATGGAATTGAATTTGAAGAAATAATAAATACAGGTGTAGTAGCTACCATTTACAACGGAGAAGGAAAGACAGTAGCTACAAGGGCTGATATTGATGCACTTCCTATCGTTGAAGAGAATGATGTCGAATATAAGTCAAGGAATACCGGTAAAATGCATGCGTGCGGGCATGATGCCCACACTGCCATACAGCTTGGAGTAGCAAAGGTACTTTCAGAAAACAGGGATAAATGGAAGGGGACAGTAAGATTTTTCTTTCAGCCGGCAGAAGAGACAGATGGCGGGGCTGACAGGATGATAAAGGCAGGAGCTTTAAAGTTCAAGGATGAATCCGGGAATGTGACAGGGAGAAAGATAGATGCCTTTTTTGCCCTTCATATGGCACCTGAAATTCCTACAGGGAAAATAGGGATAAAATATGGAAAGGCTCATGCATGTTCTGCTCAGATGAAAGTTACTATTAATGGAGTTTCTGCACACGCAGCCCTTCCCCATAAAGGAGTAGATGCCATACTTATAGGGGCAAAAGTTCTGGAATTTTTCCAGTCAATAGTAAGCAGGAGAATAGATCCACGGGAAGAGGCGGTAATAACAGTCGGATCGTTTAAAGGGGGAGAAGCAAATAACATAGTGTGTGATAAGGTGGAAATGCTGGGTACTATACGGACAATGTCATCTGAAATAAGAACCTTTATAA
>CAYYAV010000313.1:0-2408 GCA_964469865.1 uncultured Fusobacteriales bacterium
AAAGAGTTTGGAGAACTGGAAGTGCTGAAAGGAATAAGTACTGAAATAAGTGAGGGAGAAGTAATATCCATAATAGGACCTTCAGGAAGTGGGAAGTCAACATTTTTAAGATGTATAAACCGGCTGGAGGAACCTACTTCAGGAAAGCTTTTTATTAATGGAAAGAATATAATGGATCCTGATATAGATATTAATAAAATAAGGGAAGAAGTTGGGATGGTCTTTCAGCATTTTAATCTGTTTCCACATAAAAGTGTACTTGAAAATGTAATTTTAGGGCCAATTAAACTGAAAAAAATTTCTAGGACAGAGGCAGAAAATCTTGGAATCCGGCTCCTTGAAAAAGTAGGTCTTGCAGATAAAAAGGATGCTTATCCTAATAAACTTTCAGGAGGTCAGAAGCAGAGGGTAGCTATAGCAAGGGCTCTCGCTATGAATCCCAGAATAATGCTTTTTGATGAACCTACATCAGCTCTTGATCCCGAAATGATTGGAGAAGTTCTTGAAGTTATGAAAAGTCTGGCAAAAGAAGGTATGACCATGCTGGTTGTAACACATGAAATGGGATTTGCAAGAAATGTAGGAAACAGGCTGTTTTTTATGGATCATGGTGTAATATTGGAAGATGGTAGACCTGCCGATATTTTTGATAATCCAAAAGAAGAAAGGACAAGGGAATTTTTGGAAAAAGTATTAAATCATTAACAAATATAAAACTTATGAAAGAGGTATAGTATGAAAAAATTATTACTGATATTACTGGTCCTTCTATTAGGAATAATATCTTGCGGAACAGGAAATAGCGGAAAGAAAAGTGGAGAAATAAAAAAAGAAAAGTTGATTGTAGGAACAGATGGGGTGTTTCCTCCGTTTGGATATATGGAAAATGGAAAAGTAGTAGGATTTGATATGGATCTCATATCTGAAATTGCTAAAAATCTAGGATATGAAGTTGAATTTAAAGTTCAGTCTTTTGATTCACTGATTCCGGCATTAAAAGCAGGGAAACTTGATGTAATAGCTTCAGGGATGAGTGCAACCGAAGAAAGAAAGAATTCTGTAGACTTTACTGATGAATATTTCATATCGAGTCAGGCATACCTGAGAAAAAAAGGTAACACAGAAATGGTATCGAAAGACAGTCTGAAAGGAAAGAAGATAGGAGTACAGCTGGGAACCATCCAGGAAATAGAAGCAAAGAAGATAGCGGGTGGACAGGTTATGCCTAATGAAGCCACTGCAAATTTAATAATGGAGCTGAATGCCGGAAAAACCGATGCTGTTATCCTTGAAGACATAGTGGCTTTAGAATATATGAAAAAAAATCCTGATATTGAAATGTTTTATAAAGAAGAACTTCCTGCAGGTATGGCATTTGCCTTTGATAAAGGTAAACATACTGAACTTATAAAGAAATTTAATGAAGAACTGAAGAAATTGAAAGAAAACGGGAAATATGAGGAGCTTATAAATAAATATAATTTAAAATATTAATTAAAAATAGGGAAAATATAGAAAGGTAGGGAATAAAATGAAAAAAATATTATTAGCTATTTTAATAATGATAGCGACAATTATTTCATGCGGCGGAAAGAAAGAGGCAGCATCAGAAGGCGAAAAGGAACTGAAGGTAGGATTAAACAGTACATTTGCTCCTTTTGAATATATAAAAGATGGTAAGCTTACAGGATTTGATGTAGATCTTATTAATGAAATAGGAAAAAATCTCGGTTATAAGATAACATTCATAGATCAGGCCTTTGACGGATTAATACCTGCACTGAAAGCTGGAAAAATAGATGTAATAGTATCAGGAATGAGTGCAACTGAAGAAAGAAAGAAATCTGTTGATTTTACAGATGAATACTTTACTTCTACTCAAGTGTATTTAAGAAAAAAAGGAAATACATCAGTAACAGAAAAGAATAACCTTAAAGGCAAGAAAATAGGAGTACAGCTTGGTACCATTCAGGAAATAGAAGCTAAGAAAATTGACGGAGCTTCAGTTGTTCCCAATGAGTCTACAGTTAATGTGCTGATGGAGTTAAATGCTGGGAAGAATGATGTTGTCATATTGGAAAATATAGTAGCATTTGAATATTTGAAAAATTATCCTGACTTGGAAGTCTTTTTTGAGGAGCCTCTTGATGCAGGAATGGCAATGGCTTTTGACAAAGGAAAGCATACAGAATTAATTTCTAAGATAAATGCTGAGCTGAAAAAATTAAAAGAAAACGGAAAGTATGATGAATTAAGAAATAAATATGGACTAAATATAAAATAGGTACAAGATTCAAAGGGAAATAATTTTATACAGTTTTATATAATAAGTTAAAGAGGTCATAGAAGTCATAAATATAAATGAAATTTTCAGTATTAGGAAGTGGCAGTAGCGGAAATTCAAGCTA
>CAYYAV010000314.1:0-2408 GCA_964469865.1 uncultured Fusobacteriales bacterium
ATATTTTGGAGTGAGCAATCATACTCCCGGACAAATTGAGCTGCTTCAGAAATATGTGGATCAAAGGCTGATAGTAAACCAGCTTCAGTTCAGTATAATGCATACGGGAATGATAGATCACGGAATAAACATGAATATGAAAAATGATTCCAGCATCAATCGGGACAGTGGAATACTTGAATATTCCAGACTGAAGGATATGACTGTTCAGGCATGGTCTCCGTTCCAGTATGGATTTTTTGAAGGAGTTTTCATAGGGAATGATAAATTTCCAGAACTGAATAGTACCATTAATAAATTAAGTAAAAAGTACAATATCACGCCTAATGCAGTTGCAGTAGCATGGATTTTACGGCATCCGGCAAAGATGCAGGTTGTCATAGGAACTATGAATAAGGATAGGATATCGGATATTTCTAAGGCCAGCAGCATTACATTATCAAGAGAAGAATGGTATGAAATATACAGGGCTGCAGGAAATACACTTCCTTAATTATATTCACTTATAGTCAGCTGTATATTATAGTTATAGAAATTTGATGAGAAATAGCTCTAACACAGGGGCTATTTTTTTATAAAAAATTGTTGACAAAAAAAGTCTTAAGATATATAATATCTTAGGATATAAAAAATCTTAAGATATGGAGGAAAGTAATGAGAAATACAGTTTTATTAGGTGGAAACGGCTATATAGGAAGAGAAATAATAAAATATTGGCTAAAAAAGGATAAGGATATGGTATTTTATGTAATATCAAGGAAAGGAAGCAGTGAAATAAAAGATGACAGGGTTATAAACTTAAAAGCGGATGTATCTGACTATGAATCAACAGTAAAAGTACTTCCTGAAAAAATAGATTATATTATTAACCTTGTAGGAGGTCCCGAAAAAAACGAAAGAATATTTAATCAAAAGAATAGGAAACCTGCAGAAGTAATGTTAAGAATTGCTGAAGAAAAAAATGTAAGGGCCATGGGATTTATCGGTGGTAAATTAGGACCGAAGGCATTTATCGAAGTAAAGAAGGAGCTTATAGAAAAACTCTCTAAAAGCAGGATACGTCTGGAATATGTGGAACCTACAATAGTCTATGGAAATGGAAGAAATGATACATTGGCAAAACTTATACCTATCTTTAAATTTTTAGGATTATTTAATAAGAATATGAAACCTGTACAAGTAGATGATATCGTAAGAGAACTGGTTTCAAATTTAGAAGGAAAGTGATATGAAAATAAATAAAAGTATGGAACAGGCTGTATACGTAATTGCAATTCTTGCATTGCAGGAAGGGCATACTTCTGTAAAAAGCCATATAATAAGTGAAATATTGAGAGTTTCAGATTCATATCTGAAAAAAATTTTGATAAAGCTCTCCAAAGCGGGACTGATCCAGTCGAATGCCAGTAAGACGGGAGGGTATCAGCTCAGCAGGGATGTGGAGGAAATAAGCCTTAGAGATATATTTTTTGCTTTAGAGCTACACAATGACGTAATAGAGTTTAAACATTTATCCCATGCCATATTTGATGACGAAGAACATGTAAGAGAAGGGGAAGATAAAATTCTCAATGTGTTAAACAGGGGGCTTGTCTCCTTCTATAATGAACTGGATAAGTTTAAAATTTCAGAACTCCTTCATAAGGAAGCATACGAAAAAGGCGTGATAGAGTGGGAAAAGAAAATTCAATTAAAGAAATAGTGAATGTAATATAATACAAATAAAAAGGAACTTTCTTAAAAGTAAAAATTTATACATGAAGTAAATTAAAATTTTTCATGTGATTACTATTAAGAGAATTCCTTTTTTATTTACTGATTTACTTGACGATTTTACCGGTCCATGTTGTTATTCCGCCAAAGTCCACAACATTTTTATACCCCTTTTTAGAAAGTTTTTCTGCTGCCTGCCTGCTTCGGTTCCCACTTCTGCAGTATACCATTATAAGCTGGTTTTTATCAGGAAGTTCAGGAATATCTCCATCTCCGATTCTGTCAACTGGAAGAGATATGGCACCTGGAATATGTCCTCCCTCAAATTCTTCCTTTGTCCTGACATCAAGGATAATGTAGTCTTTTTCTTCTGACATCATCTTCATGGCAGTTTCCTGAGTTACTGTCTTATAGGACAGTTCAGAAGCTTTTTGCTTATTACTATTTTTATAAACATAAATTCCTATAATTATTATCAGTATAACAGTTATAGTTGATAAAATTACCTTATTTCTTTTCATAAAACCTCATTTCTTTAATTTATAATATTGATTATATTTATTATACCCACACTAAGCATAAATTTCAAGATGTCAGACAGTCTACAAATCATATAATAATTTTTTATAGTTCAGTTAAGACTAAAATATTATAATAACTTAAAGATTAATATTATTCTCCTACAACTTTGATAG
>CAYYAV010000315.1:0-2407 GCA_964469865.1 uncultured Fusobacteriales bacterium
ATATGAACCATTATCATTTTTCCATAATTCAGTTATGCCACCTTTTTCAATTGGTTTAAATTCATTGCACTTATTTATTTTTTCTGTAACATTTTTATATGCTTTCTGTCCATAACAAAAATAAACAGTTTCAATAAATGTCATATTTGATTTATATATCTTCTTTACATTTTTCATATTTGTCCTTTTGTATTAGTTAATCAGCTACGCCTGGAGACTCTTCCTCATTGCTGCTCGCGCAGCTGCTTCGTCATCGCTCCTGCTACGCTGATAAGTACCAGATTCATAGTTGTGTTATTTTATGTATTTAACTGGACAATTATCTCATCCAATTTTCTATAATTCTTGAACCTTGATATCCTCTACATTTCATTATATGTAAATTATAAAAACTAAGTCCAGTTTTTAATTCGTGTTTATATTCTAGATATAATTTACTATCTATATGATTAACTATTACAGCTGGCATATCTGGTATATCTCTACGAGTTGCCAAGTCTAGATTATGAGCTATTATAATAACTGTGTTTCCAGCTTTAACAAATTCTTTTAGATGATCTATCGTTCCTTCATTAGCTTCAAATGTAGCCCAAGTATCAACTATAATAACCTGATCTCTTGGTAGAATTATTGATGAGTTATCATTTAGATAATTCTTCATAAAGTCAGCACCATTTATATGTGTGTATTCGCAATTGTTTTTTTCTGGACTCATATTATTGTCAAAGTCTAATAGTATTGGTTTTATACCATTTGAATTTATAGCTTTTACAGATGATACAGTTTTTCCTAGACCACTTGCTCCATATACTAGATTGATTCCATTTTTTCTAAATACTTCTGCAATCATTATAACTTCCTCGTATTGTTTAATTTCATAATTAAGCATCTTCTTTCTTTCAGGATTTTTTTTAGATTTAAGGTGTAGAGTGTGAAGTTTCCTACATTTCGCATACTACTTTTTAGAACCTTAATAAAGCAATCTGTATGCAGGTATGTAGGAAACCTTTTTGATTGCTTTATTAAATTCTAAATATAAAATCTTAAACAAAAATTCTTTTGTTAAAAGATTTTATCATTTTAGAACATATTTGTCAAGAGTATATTTTATTAATTTATAAATTTCGCCGATTCAATTTCGGACTACTGTCCGATTGTATTTTTTCTCTGTCCGATCACTTTATATTACTTATTATATATATAGACATTCTTGTTACAAAACTAATATCTGTATCTGCTTCGCTAAGATACAATGGCGATTTTACAGATGTAGTTAAGTTTAAGGAAAATTTAAGATTTCAAAATAAAGAATTTTTTATATAATTTTTTATGATTGAAGTTTAAGGAAAAGTTAAGTTTTGATATTTAAAAAAAATATATATAATTTTTTATGATTGAAGTTTAAGTAAGGTTTAAGAGAACATTTGTGCAAAACATATATATATAATTTTTGATTGAAGTTCTCATCTTTTCCAATCCAAACCACAAATATCCCCCCTATATGCTTTGGTACTTCGGATATGGTTCCTACTTTTTATTTATGCCTTCACTCTTTCTCTTGTCCTACTTGTACTAGCTTGTCTTGGTACTTCATATCCTTGACCGTCATAAGCCTTGCTTATTCCTGTTTCTTTCTATTATTGTGAAAATATGTCATTGTGGTTAGTGGCATATAAACTTAAAACTAAAAGGATTACCAATGGCAAACGCAAACAAATTCGATATGGCTACTTTATTAGAAGCAGACATTAAATCAGTACAAAACAAATCTGGTGTTAGAGAAACAGTAAGCAATATAGCAAACAGCATTTCTCAAACCGCAAACTTAGTAGCAGATGTAATTGAATTAGCTAGATATGAAATCATAGATATGAAAGCTGAATCAAGACAAAGATTACTTGACAAATACAGTACAGAAGGAATCAAATAATGAAAAAGATGTTTATACTAAACAGAATAGAGACAGTAGATAATTCTACTTTGTCTCAGAATGCTATTGCATTAGTACCAGAGTGTGTGTCTACAAATAAAGAGTTTCTGAAAGTATATCTTGAAGTAGACAAATATCCAGATGAGGAAATAATATGGACAGGGCTAAACAACGATACTGCTCAGCTAAACAACCATACATACATAATACAAGAAGTACCAGTTATATAGGGTACTTCAAGTATTTTCTTAGTACTTCACATTCATTTCACGAATTAAGATAACAGAGCTTGTCTCTGTTTCCTGCCTAATTCTCTTCTTCACCTTTTTCCTGTCGGACTGAGAAGCACTATCACGCAAAGGACCGATGTACTCGAACTAAACCGAAGTACCAAAACCAGAGTGGGTTGTCATTATTGCCATTACTTTGTTGACCATTCGCCAAGGCTCATTACAAAAATACTTACTCAAAATTTCT
>CAYYAV010000316.1:0-2392 GCA_964469865.1 uncultured Fusobacteriales bacterium
TATTTAGCCTCTGCATATCTTTTTGCTACCGCATTCCAGTCAATTACATTAAAGAATGCTGAAATATAGTCAGGTCTTCTATTCTGATAGTGTAAATAATATGCATGCTCCCATACATCTATCCCTAGTATCGGTGTTCCTTCTGAACATCCGCATGTTGTAGTTCCTGGCATTAGGGGATTATCCTGATTTGCAGTTGAAGTAACTTTTAAATCTCCCTTCTTATTTACCACTAGCCATGCCCATCCCGATCCGAATCTTGTTACAGCTGCTTTAGAAAATTCTTCCTTGAACGCATCAAAGCTTCCAAAACTTTCATTAATTTTTTCTGCTAATTCACCGCTTGGCTGTCCACCGGTATTTGGTCCTATAATAGTAAAATATAGGTTATGATTGTAGAATCCTCCACCGTTGTTTCTGACTGCTCCTCTTATTGCTTCTGGTAAAGCCTCTAAATTTCCTAGGATTTCTTCTATACTTTTTTCTAAAAATTCAGGTGCACTATTTTTCAGTGCATCATTCAAATTATTTGTATATGCCGCATGGTGTTTTCCATAATGTATTTCCATTGTAGCTTTGTCTATATTTGGTTCTAATGCATCAAATGCATAAGGTAACTTTACTTGTTCAAACATATTATCACTCCTTTAATTATATTTTATTCTTCTATATTTTAACATACAAATTCATTTTTATCAATAATTTTTTTTTATTTCTGCTCTTCTTCTTTAACAATATATCCGACACTTCTCACAGTTCTTATAATTTTCCTGTCATATTCCTTATCTATCTTTGCCCTTAAAAAATTGATATATACATCAACTATGTTACTTTCTGTAATAAAGTCAATATCCCAGATTTTTTCTGAAATCATTGTCCGTGTCAATACCCTGTTCTTATTTCTTAAAAAATATTCTAGCAATAAAAATTCTTTATTTGTAAGTTCTATTTCTTTCCCATTTCTTTTAACTTCCCTATTTATAGGGTTTAATACTAAATCATAAATAGACAGCATTTCTGAATGGTTATTATTTTCCAATGTTTTTGTTAATATTCGTACAACCGACTTTATTTTAGCAGATAGCTCCTCAAGTTTAAAATCATTATATATATAGTCATCTGCTCCATTTAAGAGGGCCTCTGTCTTAGAATATTTATCATCTGCATCTATGGACAGTAGTAAGTAGCCATCTTTCTTATTTTTTATAATCTGGTTAGCTATTGAGGCAAAATTATTGAATGAATTTACATCAACCAGTATAATATCAAAAATTTCTGTTTTCAGCTTTTCCATCAGATTTTCCTGTGAATCAGTTGTTAAAGTATTAAATCCTGTTTCTTTTAACAACTGTCCAACTACCAATCTAACTTTTTCATTCTGGTTATAAATTAATACTTTCATTTTTCTTCCTCCACACTTTCATTGCTTTTATAGCATGTCTAGCTGTTCAAGTACACCTGTTATTATATCATTCATCCTTCTAGCTGCTCTTGAATCTGTAGATATATAAGGAAGACCTGTATCTCCTGCTTCGACTACACTGGAATCCATAGGAAGTGCTCCTAGGAATACAGAATTAGTCTCTCTAGCCATTTTTTCTGCACCACCTTTTTTAAATATGTTAACTTCTTTTCCACAATCAGGGCAGATAAAGCCGCTCATATTTTCAATAATTCCTAATAATCTTAAATTGAGTAACCTTGAAAATTTGACTGTCCTTTTTGAATCTAGCAGTGATACATCCTGGGGTGTTGTTACTATTATTGATTTTGCATCAGGTCCTACATTCTGAGCTATTGTCAATGTCTCATCTCCGGTTCCTGGAGGCAAATCAACTATAAGGAAATCAATTTCCCCCCAGTCAGATCCTTCCAGCATTTCCATAATAGCTCCCATTTTCTGTGGACCTCTCCATATTATTGGATCATTATCAGGAACAAAAAAACTTAACGATAATATTGATAATTTTTCAGTTATTGGTAACGGTGTAGCAATACTCGGTAGTTTTAGGCCTTCTCTTCCAAGCATTAATGGTACATTTGGGCCATGTAAATCTGCATCTAATATACCTACTTTAAATCCTCTAAGAGATAATCCGTATGCCAGATTTACTGACACAGTAGATTTTCCCACTCCCCCTTTTCCGCTCATGACTACAATTTTATGTTTTATTTTTGACATTTTCTCCTGTATTTTTTTCTTTCTTTCGCCTATATTGACATTTCCATGCATTTTTTTTATTCCTCCTTTCATTAATTAAATCATATATAAACTTAAAAAACAAGTTATTTTTTAATTTTTTGTTTTTTATTTTTTAATTATGAATTAGTATATTTTTTACAAATCATATATATTTTTTTTATAATTTTTATATATTTTTTAAATTTAAAT
>CAYYAV010000317.1:0-2379 GCA_964469865.1 uncultured Fusobacteriales bacterium
ACTGCCCTTGCAGATCTGAATAAAATGATAGATCCTGAAAAATTTGAAGAATTCAAAAAATATCTCCAGTCAAGAAGAAACATGCTGTTAGTAACTGATGAAAAGGCTCTTGAACGTCTTGAAGTCCGTGAAACTATAAGTGCAAAGAAAGATGCTGACGGGACTTTTGATTTTTCTAAAGTGATACTTCCAGAATATAACTTCGAAAGAATATATAAACCTTCGACTTTGAATAAGCAAATTATTACAAATATCGATTCAAAAGATGTATTTAAATATATAAACCTTCAGATGCTTATCGGAAAACATCTAGGGATGAAATGGGTTGTAAGTAACCTTCTGGAAAATAAGGATCCTAAAGTCATAAAAATCTATAATGAAATAATTGATATTATAAATCATGGAGATGAATATTTTGATATAAAGGCTATATACAAATATTTTCCTGCAAGAAGAAATGGAGAAGTAATAGAAATTTTTTCCGATAACTTATCAGAAGTCATAGAAACATTTTCATTTCCTAGACAGAAGTGGGGAAAATATTTATCATTAAATGACTATGTCCCGTCTGATAAGATGGACTATATAGGTATGTTTGTAGTTAGTGCCGGTGAAAAATCAAGACTAATTTCCAACAAACTTATTTCAAATGGAGAATTCTACAGAGGGCATCTTGTAAATTCTCTGGGACTTGAGCTGGCCGAATCCACTGCTGAGTATATTCATCATATTATGCGTGAAGATGTGGGTATTGTTGATGGTAATCTTAATCAGGAAGATATACTAAAAGCTAAATATCAGGGAAAACGTTATTCTTTCGGTTATCCTGCCTGTCCTGACCTCTCAGACCAGAAAAAGCTATTTAATTTATTAAAACCTGAGACATATGGCATCAGACTTACTGACGGATATATGATGTATCCCGAAGCTTCTGTCAGTGCCATGGTATTTTCCCAGCCTTTTACTAAATATTTCAACTTATAGGGTAGTTTATTTTTGTTATTATTTTTCTCATTTTTCTTTAATTTTTATATACTATTATATATCCGATTACTTAAAGAAAGATAAAATCAAATTATTTGGAGGTATTATTATGAAAGAGAAGTTTTTTAGGGTAATGTTTCTGACTATATTGGTCTTAGGAACTGCAGGCTTCGCTTTAGGAAACAGCAGTTTTAAAAAAATTACTGGAGATCGGGCAAAACAGATTGCATTAGCCAGAGTTCCAGGAGCTACAAAGGACCATATCAGAAAGTTTGAAGGTGATAAGGATTCCTATGATGGAATAATTATCTATAACGGTGTGGAATATGACTTTGAAATTGATGCATTTACCGGAAGAATTATTGACTGGGATGTAGAAAAGAAATAATTAATTAAATTGCAGTAAAATTTGATTCAAGAATATTTTTAGATGCCTGACTTATTCTATAAATGGAACTGTCCTTCAAAATTTTAATTTTAAGGCAGTTCTATTTTTTTTATCTTTGTAATCAAAATATTTTATGTTATAATATAGAAGAAAAATAAAATATATAAAAATATTTGAGGTGTAAAATGGCAAAAAAATTTAAATTAAACTTTATAAAGATATTTATCACATTGTTCTGTCTTGGAGTTTTATTAACCATTGGGCGTGATGTATTTGTAAGGCACTTTTATAATGAAAGGATGACTGTTATCCCCAATGTCGTAAATCTGAATGAAAAGGATGCGGTAAATTATTTAAAAAAAGCCGGGTTAAAAGTGAAAGTCATAAACTCTAAAAGTGAAAAAGTACCACTAGATGCTGTATTCATTCAATATCCTATGCCTGGAAAGACTGTCAAGGTCAACAGGACTATTCAGATATGGGTAAATAATGGGCAGAGCCAGGAAGTTCCTAATATTGTCGGTCTGGAATTACTGGAAGCCCGTTCTCAGCTTCAAGGACTCAATATCCAAATTGAAAAGATTGACTATCAGCCTTCCAATGAGAAATATAATACTGTAATCGGAGTATATCCAAGTCCAGGAACAAAACTTGAAATAAATCAGAAAATCTCAATACTTGTTTCATCCCAAAAAATTGTTGATCCCTCAACAATGCCAAATTTAATTGGTCTAGACTTAAACGATGCAAAAGTTCTACTGGAACAAATTGGGCTTTCTCTGGGAAAAACTTCTTATGGAGAGGACTCTACCCTTCCTGTAAACACTATTATTTCAACTAATCCTGCACCAGGAGGAAAAGTTAGTAAGGGACAAAAGATTTCCCTTATAATTAATAAAGGTGTAGAGCCTAAGCCTGTGGGGCCTTCTGTAGAAGAAATAATAAATGAAACTAACAAGAATCTTGAGAATCAGAAGTCGGCGCTTGAAAGTCTGGGGTTCAAGGTG
>CAYYAV010000318.1:0-1841 GCA_964469865.1 uncultured Fusobacteriales bacterium
CTTTAAAAGAATTGTTGTGATATAATACATATGTGACAAAAAAGAATAAAAAAGGTTTTAGATATAATGTAAGTCCACTAAAACTGCAAAAAGAAGAAAACTTTCTATGAGTAGTATATCAGAAGAATACCATGTAGGAATTTATGAATGCAGAGGAGGGGAAGAAGACACTATAAAATAAATTTGTAGAAAAAATAGAAAAAATATGTTATACTTCCAAAAGAATTAAATATATTAAAAAGAGGAAGACAGGAATGAAAATCAGTGCAAGAAATAAAATGGTAGGGAAAATAAAAGAAATAAACAAGGGAGCAGTGAATGGCATAGTAAAAGTACAGTTTGGGAATAATATCGTGTCATCTACAATTTCACTGGCTGCAATAGAAGAACTTGAATTAAGTGTTGGAAAGGAAGTTACAGCTTTTGCTAAAGCTACAGATGTGATGGTAGGTGTAGGAGAAGTAAAAGGAATAAGTGCAAGGAACTTGTTTAAGGGGAAAGTTGTAAAAATAAATGAAGGAGCAGTAAATTCCATAGTAAATATAGATGTAGAAGGAACTATTTTTTCAGCAACAATTTCCAAGGAAGCGGTAAATGAGCTGGAACTTGCTGAAGGGAAAGATGCTACGGTAATAATTAAGGCTACATCAGTAATGATTATGATATAATCTGTTAAAAATTAAATAAATGTATCTTTTATAAGATACATTTTTTATTATTATAAAAAGAGAAGGATAAGAGATGAATAAGGAAAATATTTTAGGATATAAACCGGTTGGGAAATTACTGTTCTCAATGGCATTACCAGCTATTATTGCAAATGTGGTGAATGCACTGTATAATATAGTAGATCAGGTATTTATAGGATGGGGTATAGGATATTTAGGAAATGCAGCTACTAATATAGCCTTTCCGTTAACTACTGTATGTCTTGCTATAGGACTTATGATAGGAATAGGTTCAGCTTCTAACTTTAATCTGGAGCTTGGAAGGAAAAATTATGAAAAAGCGAAGAGTATCGTAGGAACAGCCGGTACATTATTGACAGTCATAGGAATAGTAATATGTATTCTAATCAGGATATTTTTAGAGCCCATAATGATAAGCTTCGGAGCAACAGATAAGATATTAGGATATGCAATGGAATATACAGGGATAACATCATTAGGAATTCCTTTTCTTTTATTTGCTATAGGAATAAATCCATTAGTAAGGGCAGATGGAAGTCCGAAATATTCTATGATATCAATAATAACGGGTGCAGTTATGAATACTGTATTGGATCCAGTCCTAATGTTTGTCTTTCATATGGGAATTTCAGGAGCTGCCTGGGCAACAGTCTTAAGTCAGATTGCCACAGCCATAATACTATTTTTATATTTTAGGAGATTTAAGACTGTAAAGCTTGAGATGAAGGACTTTATTCCTAAGTTGCCTATAATTAGGGATATAATGTCATTAGGAATGGCCACATTTATATTTCAATTTTCAAATATGCTGGTTCAGATAACAACAAATAACCAGCTGAAAATATACGGTAATACTTCAGTATACGGAAGCGATATACCAATAGCCGTATCTGGAATAGTTGCCAAAATTAATGTCATATTTGTTTCGGTAATAATAGGACTTGTTCAAGGGGCTCAGCCTATAATCGGATATAATTATGGAGCTGAAAATTATAAAAGGGTAAGGCAAGCCACACAGATTCTCTTTAAAACAGCATTTATAATTTCTTTCATCCTGTTTATCGTATTCCAGATTTTTCCTGCACAGATAATAAAATTATTTGGATCAGGAGATGAGATATATTTTAGGTTTGCTGTGAAATATATGAGGAC
>CAYYAV010000318.1:1851-2371 GCA_964469865.1 uncultured Fusobacteriales bacterium
ATGGAATCGTAACAGTAGGGATGACTTTTTTTCCTGCAATAGGAAAAGCGAAGAAAGGAGCAATAATTTCAATTGTAAGACAAATCCTTCTTTTGCTGCCATTGTTAATTATCTTTCCCAAATTTATGGGTGTGGAAGGTGTAGTAAAAGCAGTACCTGTCTCAGATTTTATGGCATTTATAATGACAGTCTTTCTAATAAGGAATGAGTTTAGAAAAATGCCTAAAGAATAAAATGGGATTTACTATAATTAGTAATATTCCTTTTTAATGAAGAAATAACTATTGAAATCTATAAAAAAAGTTTATTCTGTCTACAGTATTATTTATATTACTTTTAATCCTGTTTAAAATTCTATCTTAGACAGGATATATTTTTTATTTTATACATTTAGAGTATATTATAAAATTGAAAAATTTGCTATAATAAAATAAAAAAACAGAAATATGTTATTGTAAAGGGAGAAAAAAATGAATATAGTCGCACCGGCAGGAAATTATGAAAAGTTAGAGGCGGCAAT
>CAYYAV010000319.1:0-2362 GCA_964469865.1 uncultured Fusobacteriales bacterium
GGTAATATTTACAGGTATGGCAAATGTCATGGAATATTATACTTTTTTAGATCTACTTCTTCTTACATCAATATCTGAGGGACAGCCTCTCAGTATCCTTGAAGGCCTTGCTTCAGGAATTCCGTTTGTTGCTACAGATGTAGGGAATTGTAGAGAAATACTCATAGGAAAGACTGATATAGGTGAAGCCGGAGTAGTTATTCCTCCTACTTCCTATACAGCACTGGCTGAAGTCCTTATAAAGTTATATGATGAACCTGACAGGCTGAAGGAATTTTCAGAAAATGGTAAAAAGATTATAAGGAAATATTATTCGAAAAAATCCTTTATAGAGAACTATAAGAAAATATATGATAAATTAGGAGGTTGAAATGGCAGGAATAGGATTTGAATTAAAAAAATTGTTTATAGAATCTAAAAATGAACCTTTCGGAAATATAAAGGCAATTCTGTTCTCTTCTGCTATAAGTATAGGTCCCTGGCTTATAACGGCTACCTCGCTAAATCTACTGATACTTATTTCTAAAAGTGTCAGGCTGGGAATAAGTGAACAGACACTCTTTATGAGTACAGTCTTTTATACTTTTACGTTTTCCCAGATACTTACGGGGATATTTCAATATATTATAACAAGGTATATTTCTGACTGTATATTTTATAAAAAACTTGAAAAAATAAGAGGAACTTTTATAGGAAGTATAAAATTGGTTTCGATAATGGCTTTTTTCATAAGTTATATATTTATTAACAGAGGAAGCCTGACTACTCCATATAAGATAGTTTTTATAGTATTATTTATATTTATGTGCTTATCATGGATTACGATGATATTTGTCTCACTGTTAAAAAAATATAAGTTTATACTTTTCAGTTTTTTTATAGGTAATGCTGTATCAGTACTGTTAGGATACTATTTTCTCAAATTTCCTGTGACTTTCTTAAGTGAAAGCCCAATCTTCTGGATGCTGCTTTCCTACTGTCTTGGAATAGGAGTGAATTTTATTATGACATCCATGTACATTTTACGGGTATTTAAAGGAAAGAGCGGTAATCAGTTTGAATTCCTGACATATTTAAAGGGGTATTTCAGCCTCGTATTAATAGGACTACTTTATATACTAGGAGTATGGGGACATGTTTTTGTCAATTGGATAGTAGGAGACTCATATACGATAGCAGGAACATTTATAGTGTCCCCATTATATGAAGTAGCTGTATTCTATTCATACTGTACGGCTATACCTACAATAATTTATTTTACCGTATTTCTGGAAACAAAATTTCTGCCTTTATATAAAGATTACTATAAGAATATATGTAAACAGGGAACTTATAAGGAAATAGAAGAAGCGCTGGAAAAAATGAAAAAGACAGTATATCAGGAGCTGTTTTACTGTATGGAGATGCAGTTCCTTATTTCTTTTTCTTTTGTACTGGTAGCCAATGTGATATTCAATGAGTTTGATATGAATACATACCTTCTTGATTTATTCAGAATTACAATATTTGCTTCTTTTTCGGCAATATTTGTCTCAACGATAATAACACTGTTCCTGTATTTTGATTTAAGACTGCAGTCAATTGTCCTTTCGGGAACATTATTTGTAAGCAGCATATTCTTTTCATATATTTTTGGAAAAATGGGACCGGAATTTGTAGGAATGGGCTTCTTCCTTTCGTCGTTTATATCCTTTATAGTAGCTGTTTTCATGTTTCCGGAAATTTTTAATACAATGAATTACACCACAATGTTCAGACAGAATTTCAATTATAAGGTAGGAGGAGAAACTTTGGAAAAAATAAGCATATGGTTAAATAAGAAAGTCTATATATTGATAGTCTTAATATTAATGCTGCTCTTAGCAGTGAAAGTAACTGCGAAGACATATGACAGTAGAGGATTTAACCTAAAAACAGGAAATAACAGGAATACAATGAGTCCATACGATAGGGATGGGTATGAGATTGAAGGATATACAAGAGAAGGTATAGATAAAAGAGGATTCAATAAATCAGGCTGGAATGAGCAGACAGAGTCACTGTATGATTATGCCGGATTTGATCTTTTAGGAATCCATAAGGATACAAAAGAAAGTTACGATGGGAGAGGATTTAATGTAGAACTTTATAATGTGCTTACAAATTCCCTTTATGATAAGTATGGGTTCAATTATAAGGGAATACATAAAGAAACTCACGAAGAATATGACAGAGATGGCTGGAATTATTATGGAATAAATAAAGAAACGCAGGATTACTATAATTCTGAAGGATGGAACAGAGAAGGAATAAATAAGAGGGGCTTCAATAAAGAAGGATGGAATATAGAAACAAAAAGCCGACATGACGGATATGGTTTTGA
>CAYYAV010000320.1:0-2352 GCA_964469865.1 uncultured Fusobacteriales bacterium
TTTGTTTAACTTTACATACTCTATAGTATCATTATGTATAAATCCAAGTTCTTTAGATTTCTTTTCAACCTGCTTCAAGTCAAATTTGGATATATATGTATTTTCCAATGTCTCAACTTCAAGCTTTATTTCATTTAATTTTTTATCTACCCCTGCTTTTTTTTCACCTAAATTAGAAACTTCATAAGTCATCCACATTTTAGTCATTGTAGCAATCAGTAATATTGTCGTATAGAATACCGTACTTATAACTTTCATTCCATTTATCCCAGCTATATTCTTTTTTTTCTTTATATTTTTTCTAACCTTTTTCCTTATTATTTCATGTTCCCTATTCGGAGCTACAATTATGCTATTATTTTGGAAATTATCGTATTTTTTTATTGTATTTATCTTTATTACAGGATATTCCATCATCTGTATTTTTCTTTTTTTTGTAGTGTTATTCATAATATCAGCTCCTTTCAAATATTCTTAATCTTGCTGAATGTGCCCTGCTGTTTTCTCTCAATTCCTTTTCTTTAGCAATAATAGGCTTTTTAGTTACTACTTTTCCTAAACTTTTTTTTCCACATATACATACAGGTATATCAGATGGACATGTACACGGATTTTCATAATTCCTGAATTTCCCTTTTACCATCCGATCTTCCAACGAATGAAAGGTTATCACCAGTAATTTCCCCCCTGGATTTAGCAGATCTACTGATTTATCCAGTGCCTCCTCCAGGACTTCAAGTTCCTTATTGACAAAAATCCTTATTGCCTGAAATGTTCTTTTAGCAGGATGCTTCTTCATGCTTTTACCGATAGATCTTATTATTATATCGGATAATTCTAATGTTGTTTCTATAGTCTTATTCTTTCTATATTCAATAATATTTTTGGCTATTCTTCTCGATTTAGGTTCTTCTCCATATTTATATATAATATCTGCCAGATCGCTTTCCGAAAATTTATTTACTATGTCATAAGCACTTATTTTGAGGTTCTGGTTCATTCTCATATCAAGTCTTGCATCATATTTATATGAAAATCCCCTCTCAATATTATCTAGCTGGTTTGAAGATACGCCTATATCCATCAGTATCCTGTCTACCTTTTCATACCCTGCAAAATATACAATTGTATCTAGATTCTTAAAATTATCCTTAAATATATTTATCTTATCTTCATATTTTTTCAGTCTTGACTTTGCAAACAGTATTGCTTCGTCATCCTGATCAATGGCTATGACTTTTGAGTTTTCCGTAGATTTTGCAAGTATTCCTTCCGTATGTCCTCCTCCACCTAATGTACAGTCAACATAAACGGCATCTTTATCACTTATTATATTTTCCATTATTTCATCGAATAATACCGGATTATGATATTCCACATCAGGCTCCTTTTCCAATTTTTTAGAACTCTATTTCATCAACTATGTCTTCTATAATTCCACTTTTTTCACTTATATATTGTTTCCATTTTTCTTCCGACCATATTTCTATATGATTGTTGCTTCCTGTTACTACTGCTTTTTTCTCTATCCCTGCATGTTCTATGAGTGCAGCTGGTAAATTTACCCTTCCTTGATTATCAAGAACTGATCTTGTGGCAGCTGATAATATAAAACGTTGGTAATCCCTATGATTCTTTTTAGTTGTACTAAGCTTTTTAAGCGTTTTTTCAACAATTTCCTCTTCCCACTCCTTTAATGGAAAAAGATCTATACAGTTATCCAGTCCTCTTGTAATAACAAATTCTGTTTCTGATAACTCTTCCCTAAATTTTATGGGCAACATCAGCCTTCCTTTGTTATCTACCTTACAGGAAAACTCTCCCATAAACATAAATAGCCACCTAGCCTTTTAACTTTTCCTAATTTCATAATTCCTATTTTAATAACCTAACTAACTTCTTCTATTTCATAATTTTATTTCAAAAATTTGGACTTTATATCTGTATACAACAGTCTTATAAAATCAGCTTTTTATATTTCCCACTTTTCACCACTTTTTACCACTTTTTACCACCTATTATAATATACAACCTTTTTTTTGAATTTTCAACCTCTTTTTAAGGATTTTCTTTTTAAAAAACAATTGTTATCAAAGATTTTTGATTATTGTGGGAAATAAAAAAAAAAAAACACAATATATTGTGTTTTTTTTATCATATATTTTATTAATGTTTTAATAAAACTTCTTTTATTATATTAATTCTTTATATAATATCTGCTTTCTTATTTCCTCACTTTTCATTTCCCCTTCTATCATCTTGACTATCTCAAGTGCAAAATCTATAGCAGTTCCAGCACCTCTACTTGTTATTATGTTACCATCAGTTACTGTATTACTTAAAGTCAGTATA
>CAYYAV010000321.1:0-2299 GCA_964469865.1 uncultured Fusobacteriales bacterium
CGCATTGACCGTACAAGGATTATTTACCTATCAAGCAGGTATGGCAGGCAGCAATGGGGCAGGAGGGCGTACCACCATTGAGGGGGATTTTAACCATCAAGGAAACTTTATTAATGAGGGCAAAGTATCAAGTAATGGCGTTGTATTAGATGAGCATACCCACCCAGAGACAAATGGGGCACAAACAGGAGCCCCAACATGATGAATGCACAAACAGGGCGCATCATGTCGCTTACCGAGCATATCCACCAATCCATCCAAAATATCCTATTGACGCGCATTGGCACACGCTTACAGCGTGAAGAATACGGCAGCTTGTTGCCAATATTACTTGATGCACCATTAAATGAAGCAACACTTTTGCGCTGCAACGCCAGCGTCATCATAGCCATTGCCCAATGGGAGCCACGTTACACCATCACTTATGCGCAAACCAAAGCCATCAAAAAAGACAACGGATTGAGCGTAGAAATTCACATTGCAGGCAACTTAAATGGTAAGGCACAAAATTTTATTGTGAGAATATGACATGGCAGAAATAGATTTAACACAGTTACCCGCACCCGATGCCATCGAACAATTTGATTTTGAAACCATTTTGGCGCGTAAAAAACAACGCTTAATTGAGCTGTGTCCCGAATCCATACGCCCAACAATTACTGCTACCTTAGAACTGGAAAGCGAACCGCTTACCATTGATTTACAGCAACAAGCATACTCTGAAATGCTGATTCGTCAGCGCATAAACGAAGCTACCCGCGCAGGATTTTTAGCCTTTGCGACAGGTGCGGATTTAGACCACATTGGCGCAACACGTGGATTAGTACGCAAAACCATACAAAGAGCTGACTACAGCCAAAATCCGCCCATCACTGAAATCAAAGAAAGTGATGCCGAATATCGTAAACGCATACAAATGCACCCCGAAAAATTTGCGGCAGCCGGACCACGAGCGGCCTATATTGCCCATGCCTTAGATATAGATAATGTTGCCGATGCCAATCCCGTACAACCGCAGGCAGGAACAGTGCGTGTCTATATCAAATCATATAGCAACAACGGTATCCCAAATGCCGATTTGCTCAAGCGTGTGGCTAATTATTTATCTGCAGAAAGTCGTCGCCCGTTATGCGATAAAGTAGAAGTACACGCATCTCAGCCTAAAACCGTGCATGTGAGCTATCAAACCATCTACGAAAGTGGCATTGCCAAGGATTTGATTACCCAACAACAGCAAAACGATTTACAGCAACTATTTGCCGACAACACCAACTTAGGCGGCAGCATAGCATTATCCAAAATCATAGGTGCATTAGATGTAGTTGGTGCAAAAAAAATCATCTTAATCCAACCAACTGCTGACATCATTTGCCAAGATAACCAATTTATCAAGCTTGGTAGTATTGCCGCAGGGGAGGCTATATGAGTAGTGTTATCCCCAATAACAACAGTTTGCTACAACATACCCTTGCCAAATTAACCGCCGAAGAAATCGCACAAATAGATTGGCAAGTTATCTTACACAGCAAAAAGCCTGATTTATGTGCAACAAAATTTTTACCCTATATTGCATGGGAAAACTCCATTGGTGATGAAGAAGGCTGGCGATTTGCTGAAACCGATGAAGTCAAAAGAAAAATCATCAAAAACTACGTTGAAAAACACCAAGCCAAAGGCACACCTGCTGTTATCCGCCGTCTATTTAAAGACTTGCGCTTGGGAGAAATTGAAATCATAGAGCGTGCGGCCGACCTAAACTGGGATGGTACAGCAAATTTTGATGGGAGGTATCTCTTTGGTGGGCAAGAAAACGATTGGGCATATTACGGCATAGTTATCAAACGAGTAGTAACAGTCTATCAAGCTGAATTAATTAAACAAATCCTAAAAGAAATTACCCCTGCACGCTGCCAATTACTCTATTTAGATTACCGTGCCAATGCATTAATGTGGGACGGTGAAATCAACTTTGATGGCAACTATACATTTGGAGCAATCACATAATGGCAAATTTAGAAACAAGACCATATTGGTCAGAAACCGTACGCCAAATTGAACCAGGCGATAAAGTGATTGGTGGCGCAAATGCTCCTATCAACTTATGCTTAGGCGACCTTGCTGACCGCACAGAATGGTTAAAAAAAGAACTGGTAGTAGCAATTGCCAATATTGGTAAAAATAACCAAACGGCACAAGAGAACTTTGCATCAATCACAGCAGAGCTTGCGCGTAAAGTTAAAAATCATGGCGCGCTATCAAGCCGTAATCTGAACGATTTAAAAGGCGATGCAAACTATGG
>CAYYAV010000322.1:0-2291 GCA_964469865.1 uncultured Fusobacteriales bacterium
GAAAAAGTTAACCCAAAACGAAGAAAGGAAATACAGAATTATATTTATTCAAAAGAATATTTCAAAATATGGAAACATCTCAAAATCATCAGTTGCTGGGGTGATAACAATTCCTCAAAATATTTAGAGAAGATTCAAAAATTATTTCCAAAAACTGTTATTCAAGAAAAAGGTCTTTTAGCTACCGAATGCTTTGTTTCTTTTCCTGATACAACTTTCTATGGAAATTGTTTGAGCTATCATTCTCATTTTTTCGAGTTTATTAATATGGAAGATAATAAAATTTACACTGCTTCCAATTTAAAACAAAACAGTCGCTATGAAGTTGTTGTAACAACAAGTGGCGGATTTTATAGATATAAATTAGGAGATATTGTAGAAGTTACACATATTCAAAACAGTTTACCATATATAAAATTTATTGGGAGAAAAGGATTAGTTTCAGATCTATTTGGTGAAAAATTAAATGAAATTTTTTTAAGAGATGTCATGAAATCTTTAAATATTGATTTTTTATTTTGTATGTTTGCACCTAA
Organism: uncultured Fusobacteriales bacterium; assembly: GCA_964469865.1. Classification (GTDB taxonomy): domain Bacteria; phylum Fusobacteriota; class Fusobacteriia; order Fusobacteriales; family Leptotrichiaceae; genus JAGOWQ01. Next base: position 537 of record CAYYAV010000322.1, read on the forward strand.
AACTGATCATTATGTTCTATATATTTTAACTGAGGATAATTTATTAGCAGATGAAATTGATAAAAAATTAAGGACTAATTTTCATTATGACTATTGTAGAAAATTAGGACAACTAAAAATGTTAAAAATTTTTAAATTAACTGAAAATTGCGAAAAAGAGTATATAAATTATTGCCAGAAAAAAGGACAAAAATTAGGGAATATTAAGATAAAAATTTTATCTAAAGAAAATGAGTGGGATAAAATTTTTACAGGATTTTACAAGTAATATTAAAAAATGTGAAAATGACAAGATTTTATCAAGAATAGGAGAATTTTTTATTATGAAAATAGCTTTTTTAGCTCCAGCTGGAGCAATGCATCGCTTTAATGGAAGTTTTGGAAAAAGCCTACATTACGCTCCTTTAACTTTAACGACTTTAGCTTCGCTTGTTCCAGATGAATTGAATGCTGAAATGAAAATTTATGATGAAACTGTTGAAGCAATCCCTTTAAATTTACAAGCCGATATAATTGTTATGACTTGTATTACAGGAACTTCCCAACGATGCTATGCCTATGCAGATTATTTTAGAAAAAGAGGAATACCTGTTGTAATGGGAGGTGTGCATCCGTCACTTATGCCTGATGAAGCATTACAACATGCAGATGCAATAATGATAGGATTTTCAGAATATACTTTTCCTGAAATGTTAATAGATTTTAAAAGTAATCGTTTGAAAAAAATTTACATTCAAAAAGAAGAATTTTCATTAGAAAAAAAGCTTTTACCGAGAAGAGATTTATTAAATAAAAAAGGATATATTACAACAGCTACAGTTGAAGTTGTAAGAGGTTGCTCATTGCCTTGTACTTTTTGTGCTTATCCGACAGCTTTTGGGCGAAAAATCTATAAACGTCCTATAAAAGAAGTCCTAGAAGAAATTGAAATGTTTTCAGAAAAAATAATATTATTTCCTGATGTAAATTTAATTGCTGATAAAAATTATGCAATGGAACTTTTTAAGGAAATGAAATCATTGAAAAAATACTGGATGGGACTTGTTACTTCTTCTGTTGGAATAGACAATGAAATGATTAAAATTTTTTCTGAAAGTGGATGTAAAGGATTACTAATTGGTTTTGAATCAATTTCTCAAAATTCACAAAAATATATAAATAAAGGGACAAATAAAGTTGACAATTATTCAGAGCTTATGAAAAAACTACACGATAACGGTATTTTAGTTCAAGGATGTTTTGCCTTTGGTGGTGATGAAGAAGATACTTCTGTTTTTGAGAAAACTGTTGAAGTTGTAATAAAATCTAAAATTGATTTGCCTAGATACAGTATTTTAACTCCTTTTCCGAAAACAGAGTTTTATTCTAATTTAGAAAAAGAAAATAGGATTTTTGAGAAAAACTGGGCAATGTATGATGTCGAACATTGTGTGTTCTATCCTAAACAAATGACACCGGAAGAGCTTGAGCAAGGAACGGCTTGGGCGTGGCGCGAAACATATAAACTGAAAAATATTTTTAAAAGAATATCCTTATTTAAAAATAACCCTTGGATTTCATTGCCATTAAATCTTGCTTACAGAAAATATGCTGATAAATATGAATATTTTACAAAAGAAGTTATGTGTGATAATTCTGATATTCCAAATATTTAATAAATATTTTTACATATCCCCAAAACCTTTATATACCCTTTAAAAATCATAGATTGTATAATATATTGCGACAAATTTAAAATAAAATAGAAACTCATGA
>CAYYAV010000323.1:0-2291 GCA_964469865.1 uncultured Fusobacteriales bacterium
TAATTGTAATTGAGGGATAATAATTATTTCTTTAAAAGAAAAGTTTAGAAAAGAAAAGGAATTATGAGTTCTAAAAACATTAAGAATTATTAAGATTAATATAAGATATGAAAATTAATGACTACATATTAGCTGAAAAAAGCATTCATAATTATGCTAAAATAATTGGTGAAATCTCAAACCTATATTTATTAAAACAAGATGATTTTAGCCATACTAATATGGTTTGGGATAGTGATAAAAAAGTTTTAAAATCAAGAGAAATAGTATTGCCAAATAATTTTATAGCTACCATTGAATACCACCCAAATCATTTTCATTTTCATATTGCCACCAACTGCCCTAAACTTAAGGAACCAATGGTTCTAACAAGAAATAATAATCTTAATTACATAATTAAAACTTTCCAAAACAATTTGAATCTTATTGGATTGGAAGGGGGAAAAATCCAAAATATGGATTTACCATACCCAGAGTATCTATCATATACAGAAAAACCTTTTTTACCAAGTAAAAACGCCATCCATTTATTTGAAAAAATTAGGACTAATGTAAATAATACATTGCTAGAGCTTTTAACCCATAACAATTTTAAAAGTGAAGTAAGAATCTGGCCTTATAATTTTGATACAGGGATATATTGTAAACATCCAGACGGATTGGAACAATTTGGAGGATATGCACCTGCAGATGCTATTTCTGAATTCCCATATTTCTATAATAGTTTTTATAAAGATGGAAAAGCATTCTTGCCTAATATAAACCAGCAACTTGATTTTGGATATTGGATGAATTCAAACTGGAAAGGAGTTATTTATCCTTTTAAAGAACCTAACGAAGTTGATCTTTTCCTTTCTAACGGAGCACTATTTTTAAAACAAACAACAAATAAATTTTTAAACAAATAATATTTTTAAGATGAAATTAAACGAAAATAATCTATTGGGTGCAGTTACTGAATTAAGAGCTAAAGGATATGAAGACGATTATATTGTTGATAGAAATAACCTAATTTGTACAAACTCAAACAAATGTTTGGCTCATAATGATTTTGATGTGGAAAATGCTTTTCAATTTGAAATCACAGAAAATGCTATCGACTCACAGTTTTTATTTACAATTAAAGACAAACAAACGCAAAACAAAGGGCTTTTAATTGATCTAATGGGGTCTTATTATTACGACGATACACTTATTTCAGAAAAATTAAAAGTCCCTATGGATATGTATGTTTGTGAAGATAGCTCGCCAATGAAATATGGGATGCCTAAAATATATAAAGATATATTTAATCAAAATCCTGAAAGATTTGAATTACGAATAGACTATCCTGACATGCCTGCTTGTCCATTTGGTAATTCATTTAAAGCGTTAGGATTTGATAAAGAAAAAAGGGAATATGTATGGATGGTAACAAGCATAATTAAAGATGATAGATTAAAAAAGGTAGTATATGCTAAATAAGAGAACTTTTTACAATAATAAGATGTTTCTTTCAGGCATTATGTTTAGTATTATGTTCTGTTTTGTTGGAATTTTATTTCCTAAAAAGTTGATGTCTTTTTTGTTTTTTTTAAATGATTTTATTTTAGATAAATTTGGAGTTTTCTACTTATCATTTGGCTTACTAATCGTTCTAATTACACTAATAATCGTTTTCTTGCCTTTTAGTAGAAAAAAAATGGGAGAAACAAATCCAGAATATTCCTATTTCTCTTGGATTGCTTTGCTGTATAGTACAGGAATGGGCTCAGGATTGTTATTAAGAGCAGTTCAAGAGCCAATGTTTTATTTGCAAAAACCACCTATAACAGTCTATGATTCTAAGCAAATAGCTCTTCAATACACTTTTTTCCACTGGGGGCTTACTCCTTGGGCAATGTATAGCATTTTTGGGTTAATTGTTGCTTACAACCTTTATAACAGAAATGAGAAGAATTTTTTAACAGCAATTGTATCGAATATTAAAAACAGCTTATTAAGAAAAACCATCCCTTTGTTCATTATAATAATCACTATTGCAGGAGTTATTGCTTCTCTTGGTTTGGGTACAAGTCAATTTATAGGTGGTTTAAATCAATATTTTAATTTAGATATAGGCTATAAATCACTGCTGATTACAGTTTCAATAATAGGAATAATAGGAACACTGTCTGCTCTAACAGGAATTTCAAAAGTGATTAAATACTTGGCCGATTTTGACATGATTGTATCATTACTATTATTATTATTTGTAGCTTGTTTTCTTAATTTTCAAAATTATTTTCACAATACAATCTACGCAATTTATC
>CAYYAV010000324.1:0-2285 GCA_964469865.1 uncultured Fusobacteriales bacterium
TGCTGCGGCAGAATCTACCGAATAACAAGAGCTCTGCAAATTTTGCAGAGCCCTCTATTTATTTCAAAATTTGGATTTTATTTCTTGTTATATAAGTATTTTAATCAAAATTTATCCACTTTTTAAACAACCACCAATTTGCATACCCTAGAAATATTGCAATCAATATGAATAATATATTGTAATGAAAAGGGTCATAATAAGTAATCGCCAATAAATAAATAGATAATGAATAGGAAATTTGGATCCATAATCTATTACCAAATTTTTTTATTAGAAAAAGTAAGATTACAAAAATCCATAAATAAAATATAAAAGCAAACAATATATAATCATACAAAAATATAAGCTTCAAATGATTAATTTTTGCTTCCAAATTTGATCTATTATTAATATTTATTAACCTATAAGGTTTTGTAACACCGTCGAATTTTATTATTGTACCAAAAAATATTTGGAGGAGATTTTTCAAACTAATAGAGATATACATAATTTCTATTAGTTTGAAGATATTTAGAATAGAATTTTTCATTTTTTAATCAAACTTTATCTACTTTTTAATCAAACTTTATCCACTTTTTAAACAACCACCAATTTACATATCCTAAAAATATTGTGATAAAAATGAATAGTATATTGTAATGAAAAGGGTCATAATAAGTAATTGCCAATAAATAAATAGATAAAGAATAGGAAATATTACCAATTTTTTTTGTTAAGAAAAATAAAATTATGAAAACCCAAAAATATGCAATTATTGCAAAAATAAAATAATCATAAATTATAATTAGTTGAAAAATATATTCTAGACTATATACAGTATTTTTAATATTGTATATCTTGTAAATCTTTATATCGTTTTCAATACTTAAATATCCTAAAAATATTTGAAGAATGTTTTTCAAACTAATAGAGATATACATAATCCCTATTAGTTTGAATACATTAAATATTAAGTTTTTCATTTTATTTCTTTTTAGTTACATCCAACTGAACTTAAAGGAATTTGTCCTTTTAAGTAATTTTTTATTTTTTCATAATTTGGCCTATATTTTACAGGTGTTACGGGATTAGAACTACCTCCTCTATTATTAACATAGGCGGAAAGTTTATTTTGCATACCCGTCCATAATTCATCTGCACCTTTAAAAGCAACAGATTCCATTATAGCATTGATGACAGGTGTTTTGTCATTATTTATATAAGAGGTTCTATCTACACCTCTTGTATAAATATACATTGTAGAACCTTCCATATAATATGAAAATGCTCTATTTCCAGAAACAGGATGTATCCCGTCATAAGACCAACCAAGTGGAGCCTTTATTGTAGAGAAGATCCAAGTATTTGTACTAAATCCAGAGCAAATAACTGTGCCGTCATCTATAGGAATATTTATATGTATCAAAGAACCTAAAGGATTACTTGAATTCCAAAGTGCTGTATCGTGAATATTGTAATAATTATCTTCTATTGGTGTAAACTTTTCTGCAAACAAATTGATGTTCTTTCTAAAGAAATCAAAAAACTCTGCGGGTGTATATTTCTGTGTGGAGTTAGGTTTATTAGGCATTGTAGAAATTTTTATCGGGAACAAATCCATATTTATTCTTGCGCCAGCGCCATCATCTAAATCTGTAATATTCCAACTAGACCAATAACTATTTTGGTTAGGTATGTTTTGGAGTTTTGTTTTTACACTTTGTGGTATTTGATGAGTTGCAATGTCTTGCCAATTAGGCAATTGTGTACAAGGAATGTTTAATAATTTATTTGGGTTTTGCAATAACTCATAATCTAACGCATCAATTCTTTCAAATATTTTTTCAGATTCAATGAAATCAATCTTATTTTCTAAAATAAAATCTAATATAGTTTTTATATATCTTGATTTTTCAAGTGAATTTAGAACGAGTTTACTTTTTACATTTGTTGTTAATAAATTATTTTCTTGTAAGAGATCAAGTTGCTCTTCTTCTAAAACTATTCCAAAATCAGTAAGTGATTTGAAAACCGAGCGCACATATGAATTATAAGAATAAATATCTACATTGGGATTCATTAAATACCAAGGCGTAGAAGAAGTTGTGCCAGAAGAACTGCCACCATCACTACCTCCAGTAAAGCCACTTCCTGTAGAGTCACCATCGGAAGAACCCGAATAACCGCCTCCATCGCTCCATATATAACTACATTTATATGATACACATAAATTACAGCCATCACAACTACCACTTGCGCATTTACCTGTCATTGTACAATGAGTTAGCTGGACACAATCTAAT
>CAYYAV010000325.1:0-2275 GCA_964469865.1 uncultured Fusobacteriales bacterium
TTCATTCCTCTTTTACTATTCTTATACCTTTCCAAAAAGCAACATAACCTTCTATCTCTTTAGCGTAATCAGAAGTTTCAGTGTAACACCAAGCTGCTTCATCCCGAAATTTATTAATAACCTGAACGTTATAATAATGAGCAACCCCTTTTTCATCACAAACAGAACTTGCTTCACTTTTTTTAAAGTACTTTTTAATAATACTGTCTTTTGGAAAATAAGTATTCCCTTCAAACGATATTGTTTGATCACTTTCTGCTATAATTTGATTATTAAATATTGCTTTCATAATTTTTATTTTACAAGGCTACTAATTTTATCTGCAATTTTTAAAGCTTCAATACTATGATGTGAATCTCTCAGCACCACCTTTTTGTCTACCAAAACAATAATTTGTGGCGATTGATGTATTACTTCTAGTTTTGTAGCAATAAAGTTAGAAATGGTTCTATAAGAAAGCAAATCTAAATAGTTAAAATCTGCAAGATTTTCTATTAGACTATTGCCATTAATCAATCGTTCTTTTGCAAAGGCACTAATCCCGCAACTTACACTGTCTTTAAAAATTATTTGTGGAGTTTCAGCAGATTTCTCTATGATACTTAGAATATCTTGTTCACTTGAGATTAATTTCCAATTTTTTGGCTTCATATTTTAAGTTATTTTTGTTATTTTAATTAAGAACTACAAGACAACATAGAACATCCAACTTTATGTCTTGCCCAATCTGGTCTTTTAGCAAACCATTTCTCGTTATGAGGTTGTTCATCATATGGGTTTTTTAGCATGCTGTAAAGTTCATTTATTACAGAATAATCTTCCTTATCTGCAGCATCAATGGCCAATTGAGCCATATAATTTCTTAAAACAAATTTGGGGTTAACTAAATTCATTTTCTCTTTTCTAATTGCGTCCAAATCATACTCTCTTCCTAATCTTTCAATATACAAATTAAACCATTTTATCCAATTATCTTTTATTTTTTCTTTTATTTCACCTGGTTTATAAAATGCATTAGAAATTTTTTCTAATGCATTTTCTGCAAAATCAGTTTTTAATACAGAAGATAAATTTCTATAGAAAATTGTCATATCTGTTTCTGTTAATTTTAAAACAGCTTGTAGGTCATCATGAAGAATATTGTCGTAATTTTCTTCTAAACCGAGTTTGTTTTTCATCATTTGATGGTATTGCTGGTCAAATAGGGTATTATAATCTTCTAATATTTTCTCCATTGCTGGAATATCTCCAATTAGTGGGTATAGTGCGTTCCCAAGTTGTACTAAATTCCATAATGCAATATCTGGTTGGTTTCCGAAGCGGTACCTTCTATTTTGACTATCGGTTGTATTAGGCGTCCAATCTGGATTAAAATCTTCCAGCCATCCATAAGGTCCATAATCTATGGTTAAACCAAGAATTGACATGTTATCAGTATTCATAACACCATGCACAAATCCAACTCTTTGCCACTCAATAACCATTTTTAAGGTTCTATTTACTACTTCTTGATAAAACTCAAGGTATTTTTCTTTTCCTGTTATTGTAATTTCAGGATAAAAGTGTTTAATCGTATAATCTGCAAGTAATTTTAAATTCTTAAAATCTTTTCTTGAAGCTAAAATTTGAAAATTTCCAAAACGAATAAAACTTGGTGCAGCTCTTGTAACTATTGCACCTTTCTCATAATCTGGATTCCCATTATATAGTACATCTCTTAAAACCTCGTCTCCAGATAACATTAATGCTAAAGATCTAGTCGTGGGAACCCTCAAATAATACATAGCCTCACTACACAAATGCTCTCTGATAGACGATCGTAAAACAGCCAAACCATCAGCAGTTCTAGAATAAGGAGTCTCTCCAGCACCTTTTAATTGCAGTGCCCAATGCTTATCGTTATGCTCTATTTCAAATAAATTGATAGCTCTGCCATCTCCTAATTGACCAGCCCAGTTCCCAAACTGATGCCCACCATAACACATAGCAAACGGATTTGTGTTAGGGGAAGTAGTCGTACCCGAAAACACTTCTAAAAATTCTTTGGATAACGTGTAGTCTTCTAACCCAATTTCTTTAGCCAATTCATCAGAAAAATGAATTAAACTTGGTTTTTTTGGTTTTTTTGGAGTAACAAATGAATAGCAAGCATCCAATACTTGACGTCTTGTGTTAGTTAGGTTTTTGTCTGCTGGCAATTCTATATTGAAAGTATCTTTTAAGTTTAACCCAAATTCCGCAATAGAAAAAAAAGAGTATTTTAGTATTCTAATAT
>CAYYAV010000326.1:0-2268 GCA_964469865.1 uncultured Fusobacteriales bacterium
TACCTGTTCAATCATCTCTAAATTTAAATCCTTTTTCAGTTTTTTCAGGGAAAATATAATTACCGTTTAAGTATACTATTTCCGTTAAATAGAATTCATTTTCAGGTTTAAAATCTTCTGTTCTGAAATGTAAATATCCATTTTTTAATTTCGCATAAAGAATTTTATACTTTTTGTAAGTATCAAAATAATGTCCGTAATCAACATTTCCTTCACCAACTAATTTCCAATTTATTTCCTTTCCATCTTTTGTTTTCATTACCGGCATTGCAATAAGGGCATTTCCCGGCTCAACAATTACTTCAAAGTCATCTACTTTCTGATTTTTCCATTTTGAAATAGTTGTCCAGACATAGTTAAAATCTATCAATCCGACACCACTGCTTCCATCATAACGGTAACTATGTTCGACTACATTTTCACCTTTTTTAAAGTTTGCCTTGAAATAATAAACGTAACTTTTTTTATAATATTCAGATTCCTGTTTTGCCATTTCCTCGTCATATTCCTTAAAATATTTTTTTATTTCCTCAAGCTGTTTTACATCTTTTGGAATAAAATCAGTTAGTCTATAAGAAATTGTACTGACATTTTTTCCGTTTACAACTGTTCTGAAATTTTTAAAATGATCTACATTATCCCATTCCTCATTCCCACCTTCCGGTGTAATAAATCCGATATATTTCTCCGCAGCCTCAGGACTGTCAAATACAAATTTAACAGTTACTATCATTTCATGATTGGTTATTCCATCCTTTGTTTTCGTATTTTCCAGTTTAAAATGGAGCTTTTCACTTTTTATGGCAATATTAGACATATTCATCGGAACAATATGCCCTCCTTCCGATCCAAATTCCCAATCATTTGCCAATAAATTTATACTGGTAACGAACATTGAACAAAATAATAAAAATATTTTGATTTTTTTCATGATTACAGACCTGCTTTCTTTATAATTTTTATTTTACAATATCATATGAATGAAAATTATTATCTAAATGTCATTTTTTTAACTCAAATTTTAAAAAAATAAAAAATATATTTCAAATCTTTTTGAAAAGCAAAAAGGCAATTTTGAAAGAGACTTCATTTTTCCACATCACTTTATAAAAAGATACTGACTACACCTGAAAATCGTACTTGTAATAATTTTAAACATTTTATATAATTATATCACAATCTATGAAAACATAAAAGATTAAATAATACAGGTATCTGTAAAACACAGGTATCAAAACCTAAAAAATAAAAAAGGAGCAGGTAAGATGAAACTTAACAATATTCATTTAAGAGAAATTAGTTTAAATGTATGTAACATAGAAAAGATATCTGATTATTATCAGCAGACAGTTGGTCTGGTAATATTGTCAGAAAATAATGATGAAATCTTATTAGGAGTAAAGGAAACAAAATTTCCATTAGTACGTCTTGTGCAGACAGATATGACAGACCACAAAAAAAGAAGTAACGGACTATACCATATGGCTATTCGTGTCCCTAACCGTACAGCATTAGGAGATTTTCTATATCATCTTCTATTGACAGAAACATCAATTATTGGGGCTAGTAATCATGGGTATAGTGAGGCAATCTATCTGGAAGATCCTGAAGGTAACGGAATAGAAGTATACTGTGATAAGCCTTTTGATGAGTGGGATATACGTACTGATGGCAGAATTGTAGGAATCACTGAAGAAATAGATGCAAGAGGAGTGCTTGATGCAGCAGTCCGTAAAAGTGAAGACAGTCCATTTTATCTACCTGAAGGAACAGATATGGGACACATTCATTTTAGCGTATCTGACGTAGATTCAGCAAAAGATACGTGGATAAAATTACTTGGCCTAGAAGATAAATTTTCTATTCCAACTGGAAGCTGGCTTGCTGTCGGTATGTATCATCATCATGCGGCTTTCAATGAATGGGGCGGTAAATATCTGGAAAAACGTCAGGAAAATCAGCCTGGATTACGGGAATTTCATATTATTGTAGAAAATCAGGAAGAATATGACTGGATTAAAAAACAGGCATCTGAACTGGGAACTGTTTCCGTTCAGGAATACCAACATGAAATGTTGATTACTGATTCTTTTGGAATTACTATGAGAGTTGGGAAATAATTAAAATTAGCAACAAAATAGGCTATCTTCTGATTATTTAAGATAGCCCTTCTTTATTTTTAGAATATCTATATTATTCAAAACCTTCTGTTTTCCCTTTAACAAAACCAATATATTTCTTTCCAAATATTTCTATCTGCTTCAGGAC
>CAYYAV010000327.1:0-2261 GCA_964469865.1 uncultured Fusobacteriales bacterium
TCAGAGAATAGAAATATTGAAAATACTGTTCAAAGGGGCAGAATTATTAATATTCGATGAACCAAGTGCAGTGCTTACTCCTCAAGAAGTGATAGAGTTGTATGCAATAATGAGAAATCTTATAAAAGAAGGAAAAACTATAATTTTTATAACTCATAAACTGCATGAAGTTCTTGAGCTTTCTGATAATATTACTGTCATAAGAAGAGGAAAAGATGTAGGAAATTTAAAGACATCTGAAGCAACAAAAGAAAAAATTGCAAATCTCATGGTGGGAAGAGTAGTTCTATTTGAAGTAGAAAAACCTGATGTAAAGATCGGAAAAATTGTAGTAAAAGTTGATAATCTTGTTGTAAAAGGAGATAAAGGGAACGAAAAGGTCAAGGGTATTTCTTTTGATATAAAAGAAGGAGAAGTATTTGGAATAGCAGGAGTAGAAGGAAATGGTCAGACAGAATTGATAGAAGCACTTGCAGGATTACAGAAAATTGAAAGTGGAACATATTCAATAGATGGAGAAAACCTGGAAAATAAAAGTCCGAGAATTATAAAAATGACAGGATTATCGCATATTCCAGAAGACAGGCATAGAAGGGCTACTATAGATGAGTTTACAGTGGAAGAAAACATGGTTCTAGGACTTCAGGACATTTATGCTAAGAAAGTGGCTATGGATTATTCACTGATTGAAAAGAAAACTGCTGAATATATAGATAAATACGATATAAGGCCTGCAGACGGGAAAATCAGGTTTGGAGGATTGTCTGGCGGAAATCAGCAGAAAGTAGTTGTAGCAAGGGAGCTGGAAAAGGAAAATAAATTTATAATAGCTGCTCAGCCTACCAGAGGAGTTGATATAGGAGCTATTGAAATGATACATAACACTATTTTAAAGGAAAAGACTAAGAACAAGGCAGTGATGCTGGTTTCAGCAGAACTTTCTGAGATAATGGCATTAAGTGACAGAATAGCTGTAATGTATTCAGGTGAAATAGTAGGAATATTAAATGCAGAAGATGCAACAACTGAGAAAATAGGAATATTGATGGCAGGAGGAAAATTAAATGACTAAGAAGTTAAAAGAGTTTCTTCCTTCGATAATTGCTGTTTTAATAGCTCTTTTTATCGGAGGAATAATAATGATATTTAAAGGAGTAAATCCATTGCTTGCTTATGCTGATATGGCTAAGGCAGCATTTTATCAGGCATCTCCAAGATCACCATTTATGGGAGGGTTAGCAAAAACTTTATTTCTTTCTACACCACTAATATTTTCTGCATTGGCAGCAATGGTTGCATTTAAAGCTGGATTATTTAATATAGGTGCTCAAGGCCAGATGGTGGCAGGAGGATTGGCAGCTGCATTCTGGGCAGTTACATTCAGAAATTATTTTTTAGGAAATATATTCATAGTATTACTTGCAGCCGTTGCTGGAGGCTTTGTATGGGCAGGGATAGCAGGATTCCTGAAGTCAAGATTTGGTGTAAATGAAGTAATTTCAACAATAATGTTAAATTATATAATGATTAACTGGCAGAATTACTTATTAAACGGACCTCTAAAAGATCCGGCATCACAGAATACGCAGACAGCAAAAGTATTTGAGGGAGCAAGGCTGATTACTATTTTTTCTAAGGTCACAAAGCAGAATCTGAATGTAGGATTTATTATAGCAATATTACTTGTTATAGGAATATACCTTTTCTTTAAATATTCTAAGCTGGGATATGAAATGAAAGCTGTGGGATATACTGAAAGTGTGGCAGAAAATGCAGGAATTAATACAAAAAAAATGATGTTCCTTGCTATGGGAATAGCAGGAGCATGTGCCGGTCTTGGAGGGGCTGAAAGGGTTTTAGGAGGTTCAGCTCAATATGCATATACAAACATGATTATGAGTGACTATGGATTTACAGGGTTAGCAGTTGCACTGTTGGGAAAAAATAATCCTTTTGGAATACTGGTTGCGGCTATATTCTATGCTTCCCTTGATGTAGGGGGACAGATGCTTCAGCAGAGATATCAGGTAGACAAAGAAATAGTATTGATAGTTCAGGCATTAATCATCATATTTGTAGCATCTGAAAACTTGTTTAAATTTTTTATTCAGAAAAGAGAGGGGGATAAATAATGAATTTGTTATTTTTATTACAACAGACGTTAATAATAGCACCGCCTATATTAATAACAGCTGTAGGAGCATGTATATCAGAAAAGAGTGGAGTAGTCAATATAGGTCTGGAAGGAACCATGCTAAGTG
>CAYYAV010000328.1:0-2260 GCA_964469865.1 uncultured Fusobacteriales bacterium
CCTTATCTTTCAACCCCAAATTTTCTACAAGCTGTACACATTCTTTGTAGTATACCTCATCTTCATCTACAGGTCCTATTAACCAGAGTGTCATATCAGGTATTTTATCAGAAGCTATCTTAAACCCTTTTATCATCATTTTTACATCTTTTATGGGAACAACTCTCAAGACGGAACCTACATTAAATCCCTTTCTTTTTTCCCTTATCACTGAGCTATATTTTTCTTCATCTACCCCATTGGGTATTACCATTGTTTTTTCTTCCTGTGCTCCATATTCAATCTGGATCTGCCTATTATATTCAAATAAGGCAATAATCCTGTCACAGTACTGGTAAGCTAATTTGGAAAGGTAGTAGAAATAGTCTATCCATATATTTTTAAAATCATTGTCTATCCAATTAGAGGCCAATATTTCTTCTTCTCTTTCTCTAGGATATATTCCATGTTCTGTAAGAAGAAATTTCCCTTTTTTCTGATGTGCAATAATAGCACCCAGAAAACCTGCATATCCTGTTGTTACACTATGGTATATATTAGCTTTAGGTATTTTCTCCCTACCTATTTTCAATAAATTCAAGATGATATTTCTGTAAGTCCAATAATACACACTAAAATTTCCTTCAAAATGCTTCTTCCTGTAATATTTTAAAAGCACATTCCAGTATTCCTTGCTAAGTATTATTTCAAGAGGTGTTCCTATCTCCCTGGAAAAGATATTCTCAAGCTTTTCAAGTTTTTCCTTTTTCTTATTTACCTGAAAATAAAGAAGTTCTTCTATACTCTTCTCCTTTTCTTTATTTTCCTTCAGATTATCTTTCAGAACTTTTAGATAGGAAAAGTCAAGATAAGGATCCATATATATATTCTTTATTTCTAATACATTTTTTGGGACATTATACTTTACCTTAGCGAATTTCTTATTGGGTATGATACACAGTATTTTAAAGAAATGTTCCGGATTGGATAAAATAAGTTCATGAACCCAGGAAGAGACTCCTCCTATAATGTATGGATATGATCCTTCACATATAAAACAAATAACAGCCATTTTTTCTCCCTTTTAAATAATTTATTCTTATTTTAGCAGACATTTTTATGTATATTCATTTAGAATATATGGTTTTACAATATCCATGTTCAGTTTTTCCTGCTTTCTGTATACATCCAGCAAATCTTCAAACCGGTTCTCTTCATGAAGAAATTTTAAATATTCTGAGATAACGGAAGAATCTGGATTGTTATTTATAACTTTTTTTATAAGTTTTTCATATTTTACCTTCTCATTAGATTTCTTATAGAGATACAGTAACTCATATTCCTTTTCCTTTTCACTTAGTTCCAGATTATCAAATATATTAAATAGCCTGCCTATATAAAAATCCTTAATTGCACCATCAAGAAGTCCTGAATCAACATATTTTTTATAAAGATGATAAAGCTTTAATTCATTCCTTTTTTCTTCCTGCTCTTCAATATTTATTTCAGACTGTATTCCAGTATCTATTTTATTAAGTTCTGTCGCTGCATAATGTATGACATCTATATTTTCATCTAGCAGAGCTTTTTTAAGTACTTCTGTTTTGCTGGATATTTCTTCCGGATCATAGGAATATAGGAACTTCTTCTTTTTTTCAGAATTATCAGACAGCAAAAGTTCGGTATAACTCATTACATTGAAATATTCTGAAGACGCACGGTATTTATTCCTGTTTTCGTCATTTTCTTGACTGTACAATATTTCTTCAGCCATTGCTCCAGGAATTGTCCAGAAAGAGAACAGCTTATCAAAAAAAAGTAAAAGATAGCCTAGTATAGGAAAAATGATTATAAAAACATCAAAATACTCAATATCTTCTTTCAAAATGACATAAAATATTCCCAGAAAAGAAAGTGCAGCTATCTCTCTTATAATCCAGAACAGACTCCTGAAATTCAGCAAATCTCCCTGTGAATAGAATATTTTTATAATTAATGCTTCTATCAGTATAAAAATCACTATGAAAATAATTGGATATAGATTTTTAATTTTTTTCATACCTAACTCCCTAAATAAATTATTGTATTCTCATTTTCTATATTTACAAGATAAATTCTGCTGCTTCCTGTAGAATATACTTCTCTGTATGATCCTGAGGAAATTTTCTTAATTTCATTATTTCTATTTAATCTTATGAGTGTTTCAAAAGGATTTCTAAAATTTTTAAGCCCTATATGAAGCTCACTACCCTTTTTTTCTGAATAAATTTCCAAGTCTTCT
>CAYYAV010000329.1:0-2250 GCA_964469865.1 uncultured Fusobacteriales bacterium
TGAAAAAAAAGATTTAAAAAACAGTCTCGCAAATTTAATAAAACAGGCAAGGGAAGAAAAAGTAGCAAGCTATGAGGAAATAAATTCCATGTTATCTAAGGATTTTTCTACTGAGAAGATTGATCAGCTTATAAAGAAGTTACAGGATGACGGGGTTCATATAGTAGATACGCAGAAGGAAAAGGAAATTTTATTAAAGGTACCTGAATCGCCTGAAGATATTGAAAAAATGGATGTATCTGATTTTGAGGATATAGATGACGAGTTTATAGAAAATGAAATAGATGAATCGGAAGTAGATAAACTGTTACAGGCTGATCTGCTTAAAATGGCAGAAAGTATGGATGTTGATGAACCTATAAAAATGTATCTGAGAGAAATTGGACAAATACCATTGCTTAGCTATGATGAAGAAATTGAGTATGCACAGAAGGTTTTAAACGGAGATGAAGAAGCTAAACAGAAACTTATTGAATCAAATCTGAGACTTGTAGTAAGTATTGCAAAGAAACATACTAACAGAGGATTAAAGATGCTTGATCTGATTCAGGAAGGTAACATGGGGTTAATGAAGGCCGTTGAAAAATTTGAATATGAAAAGGGCTTTAAATTCTCAACTTATGCGACATGGTGGATTAGGCAGGCAATTACAAGAGCTATAGCTGATCAGGGAAGGACAATAAGGATACCTGTCCATATGATTGAAACTATAAATAAGATAAAGAAAGAAAGCAGGATAATATTACAGGAAACAGGTAAGGAGCCGACTGCAGAAGAGCTTTCGAAAAAACTTGAGATACCTGTAGATAAAGTCAAGAATATCCTTGAAATGAACCAGGATCCTATTTCATTGGAAACTCCTGTTGGAAGTGAAGAAGACAGTGAGCTGGGAGACTTTGTAGAAGATGACAAGTTCTTAAATCCATATGATGCTACAACAAGAGTGTTACTGAAGGAACAGCTGGATGAAATACTGAAGACGCTTAACGAAAGAGAAGAAATGGTACTAAGGTACAGGTATGGTCTGGATGATGGCTCTCAGAAGACACTTGAAGAAGTCGGTAAAATATTTAATGTGACTAGAGAGAGAATTAGACAGATAGAAGTTAAGGCTTTGAGAAAATTGAGGCATCCAAGTAGAAGAAAGAAATTAGAAGATTATAGGAGCTAACATAGTATTAGCTCCTATAATGCTATCAATCAATAAAGTTATCAAAGGGGAAATAATGCTAAAAAAAATAATTGATGAAACAAAGAAAAAAGGTAAATTCAATTTTGAGAAAATAATTGAGAATAATACATTGTCAGATGATGATTTCTTTGAATTTATTAAGTTCATATATACTGAAAATATACCGGAAATTAGAAGCTCATTAGATGGAAAAGACTTCATAGTACTGGAAGATGATAATTATTATGTGGAAGAAAAGGAAACAATAAAGGCTTATCTGGAAGATATAAAGCAAAAATATGGGGATACATCAGAAAATAAAAATGAAGAATTGATAGATAGATATTTAAAAGTTGCAGTAAAGGAGAGTCTTATCTATTCTAAATACGGTTTTTCCTTTCTGGACCTTGTTCAGGAAGCCACTTTAGGAGTAATGTCGGGACTTAACTATTATGACCAGATAATAAAACTGACAGGAGATCCTGAGTTCTTTGTAAGGAATTTTGCTGTGAAATATATACTAGAATTTCAGAAGGACCTGCTGAAAGATATAAAATCTTCAGAGCTTTCATATATCCTGTATCTAAAAATAAAAGTTGACAGGGAGATGGGACTTACTGTAGAAGAGATAAGCAGACAGATGAATGTAACTGTGGAATATATAGGGCAGCTGGAAAAACTGTTTGATGGAATAGAGCCGGAAGAACTCATGGGGAATGAAGAAATTCTTGAAAAAGCGGATAAAATAACACAGAGATATATCCTGGAAAATATACCGAAAAAACTGAATTATATAGATGAACAGATATTGATGATGTCTTACGGGCTGGAAGATAAAGTATATACTGAAAAGGAAATTGCAAAGATACTTAATATAGGTCATCATAATATAGGAATTTTAAAAGAGAAGGCTTTAAATAAACTGTCTATTGACCTTCTTAAAAATGATTTTACAAGAAACAGTGAAGAAACGGATTATCTTATAAATTAAATACGTAATAGAAGGAGTATAAATGAAATTAAGTCGTATAATGGGTGAACAGATCGGAAGAGCGTCGTGTAGGGAAAGAGTGTGTCAG
>CAYYAV010000330.1:0-2239 GCA_964469865.1 uncultured Fusobacteriales bacterium
TATCAAGATTAATGTGGAGAACTTATGAAAATATATATAGCCCCTATGGCAGGATTTACAGACTATTCATATAGAAAAATACTGGAACCCTTTAATCCGGATCTGCTTTTTACAGAAATGGTAAATACACATCTTCTTAAAACAGGAGACAGGAACACGATGGGTATGTTGAAATGCGATAATAAAAAAATTACAGGAACCCAGGTCTACGGATGGAACAGGGAAGAAATAATATTTTCTTTCCTGAAGCTTGAAAGCCTGGGATTCAAAAATATCAATCTGAATATGGGATGCCCTCAGCCTAAAATTATAAAAAGTGGAGCAGGGGCTGCTCTTTTACCCAATATTGATTTTATAGACCGTCTACTTTATGAACTGAAAGGACTCCTTAGTCCAGATACAAAAATTTCAATTAAAATCCGTCTAGGTTACAAAGATTTTAATAGTCCTGAAATATATGTAAAAATGGCAGATAAATATAACCTGGATTTTATCTGTGTTCACGGAAGGGTTCAAGAGCAGGTTTATAGTGGGTATTCTGACTGGAAAAAAACAGCTTCTCTCAGCAGAATCCCCAGAAATATTGACTTCATTGGAAATGGCGATCTATTTCATGCTGAGGAAATAAAAGACAGGATATCAGGCTCCATGCTTGATGGTATTATGCTTGCACGTGGAATTATAGGAAATCCATGGCTCATATCCCAGATCCGTGAATTATTTAACGATGGTGAGATAAAGACCGTTCCTGATTTCTATACTATAAAAGACACTCTTATCAGGCATTTCAATCTTCTTATTGAAAATAAAGGAGTTATTACAGCATCTATGGAAATAAATAAATTTATAAAACCTTATTTCTGGAATCTTAAATCCCACAGTCTGATGGCAAAGTTAACAGAAATAATAATTGAAAAGGATGCAGAAAAAAAAATGAAAGAAATAACCGGTCTCTAGTATTCTTTCATTTTTTCATCTTTAATTTCAAACTTTTAGATTCAAGCAAATGTCAAAGGTGTTCCAGGTCCTATCGGGAGTCCTAAGGCAAGCCATATTATGAGTAGTATGGTCCATCCTATCAGGAACATCATTGAATAAGGCAGCATTATTGATGTCAATGTACCTATCTTTATATCCTCATCATATTTTTTTGCAAATGCGATAATCAATGCAAAATATGTCATCAGAGGAGTTATTATATTTGTACTTGAATCACCTATCCTGTATGCCAGCTGAGTCAGTTCAGGTGAGTATCCTAGTCTCATAAACATAGGAACAAATATAGGGGCCATTATACTCCACTTTGCTGATGCAGACCCTATGAACAGGTTTATAAAGGCTGATACCAGTACAAATCCTACCAGCAGTCCGATTCCCTTTATTCCGGCATTTTCCAGAAATTCCGCACCTTTTACTGCCATAACAATTCCAAGGTTCGAATGGGAAAAATATGCTATAAACTGTGATGATACAAAAGCCAGTACAAGGAATCCTCCCATGCTGCTCATGGATTTGCCTAGAAAAGCTGCTACATCATTATTATTCTTTACTGTCTTTGCCACTATCCCATATACTAGTCCCGGAAGGAAGAATGCAAGAGCAATTATTGGAACCAGTCCGTCATTAAATGCTGATTTTGACATCAGAAGTCCTGTTTCGGGATTTCTCAATATGGCATTCTTTGGAACGGTCATCAGCAGCAGTGCAATTATATATATGAGAACTGTTATTCCTGCCCACTTAAGCCCTTTCTCTTCTTCTTTGGTAATTTCTCCCATGTCAATGTCATGATCATCTTTTGGTATATAAGATCCTAACCTCGGTTCAATTATCCTTTCTGTTACAAAGGCTCCTATTATTGTTATAACAAATGTCGAGGCAATCATAAAGAACCAGTTGGCTGTAGCCTGCACTTCATATCCATGGCTTATTATATTAGCAGAGGCAGTAGATATCCCGCCCAGCATGGAATCTATGGGTCCTACAAGGAGATTGGCACTGAATCCACCGGACACTCCGGCAAATACTGCAGCCAGTCCTGCTATCGGATGTCTTCCCAAACTTAAGAATATAACTGCTCCTAGAGGTATCAATACAACATATCCCACATCAGAAGCAACATTCGACATAACTCCCAGAAAAACCATCATAAGTGTAATAATTCTCTTTGGTGTACTTGATACCGTCTTTTTCAATAATACATAGAATAATCCTGTACCATCCGCCATTCCGAATCCAA
>CAYYAV010000331.1:0-2233 GCA_964469865.1 uncultured Fusobacteriales bacterium
TTTATTTTTTTCTGTATTTTTATTTTTTAAGTATTTTTAAATCTCTTTTTATTTTTTAGTCATACAAGAATAAATTTTGAACTTCTATGTTTTATATTCTGAATCAGTTAACTTTATAATATTTCATCTTCGTATTTTATAGATATTTTTAAAAAAGTCACATTTAATATTACAATTTATGATTCAAAAAATTTATAAATCGTATTTTAAATTTCCTACACTGAACAGCTTATACACTCCTCAATGGTAGCCTTTCTTGTTCTAGTATAATAAAGTGATTTTAATCCTAATTTATGAGCGTAGATATAAAGTCTTGACAAATCCCTTGTTGTATCTGTACTTTTCGTAAAAAGGATGGTGGAAATCCCCTGATCCACATGTCTCTGAATTACAGAAATCAGTTTCAGTATATTCTTCTGATCCATATCATAGGCTGATTTATAGAAGAAGAAATTATCATTTGTCAGATACGGCATCGGATAGAAAGTTGTGCTGTCTCCATATTCCCTTACTTCTATTGTATCCACTACAGGCATTACTGAAGCTGTTGAGTTCATTATATATGATGTAGACTGGTTTGGAGCTATTGCCATCCTGTAGGCATTGTATACTCCATGTTCCATGACATCCTTCTTAAGATTTTCCCAATCTTCTCTTGTAGGAATGTGCATTCCTTCAAAAAGTTCCCTAATCTTATCTGTCTGAGGTAGATACTCCTGTTCCAGATACTTCTTAAAATAGTTTCCATTTGCATATTCAGATTTTTCAAAGTCCTTAAATGTTTCCCCTCTTTCCCTGGCAATTTCCATACTTCTTTCCAACGAATAAAAATTTACCATCATAAAGAAAACATTACAGAAATCAAGAGCTTCACGGCTTTCATACATAATAAAGTTCTTTGCTAAAAATCCGTGTAAATTCATTGCTCCAAGCCCAACGCTATGCAGTTCTTTATTTGCTTTCTTAATGGAAGGGACAATATCAATATTTGTAAGGTCTGATACCATTGTTAAAGAATCTATGGCTGCTTTTGTAGCTTCCTTTATCCTTCTGTTTTCCATTACTGTAGCTATATTCAATGATCCAAGGTTGCATGAAATCCCTCTCCTTATTATATCTTCTTCATAATAAGGATTTATATCTGAAACTTCTGAAAGCTGCATTATTTCTGTACATAAATTAGAAAATTTTATATCTCCTATTTCTTTCAGTGCATGTTCCTTATTGGCATTGTCCTTGAAAAATATGTATGGATATCCGCTTTCTTTCTGTGACTGAGATATCTTGACAAGCAGTTCCCTTGCATTTATTTTTTTCTTCTTGACATCAGGGTTATCAACCAGTTTTTCATACATCTCATTCATATCCATATCATCTAGATACTTACCATATGCCAGATATACTGTATGAGGGTTAAATGTATAGCACACTTCATCTTCATGTGCAAGTTCCATAAACTTATTAGGGATTATAACTCCTGTAGATAATGTTTTTATCCTTATTTTCTCATCTACATTTATTTTTTTTGAATCAAGGAATTCATTTATATCAGAATGGAATACATTCAGATACACTGCTCCCGCTCCTGCTCTCTGTCCCAGCTGATTGGCATAGGAAAAGATGTCTTCCAGTATCTTCATTATAGGAAGTACTCCTGAAGCCCTTCCTTCAACCCCCTTTATAGATTCTCCCCTTGCCCTTACTTTTGAAAGGTTGATTGACACCCCTCCACCAATAGATGATAGTTTCATTGCAGAATCAAATATATATCCTATTCCACTTAAATTATCTCCCATTTCATCAAGGAAACATGAAACAAGCTCTCCTGAACGCTTTTTACCTGAATTTAAAAAAGTCGGTGTTGCCGGCTGATATTCCTGGTTTATAAGCATTTCAGCATACTCTTTTGCCTTATCTATATTTCCCTGGGCAAGATATAATGAAACAATAGCTATCCTGTCTTCATACCTTTCCAGAAATCTACCTTCAGTATCATCCTTCAGTGCATAGCTCTGATAGAACTTTGATGCACTCATAAATGAAGCAAATCTGAATTTCTTTTCATACACAAGGTTGAAGACTTCCTTTATCTGCTCATGTGTATACATATTATAGAAATTTATATAGTAGTCATTTTCTATAAGATAATCCATCTTGTCTTTCAGATTATGAAAAAATACTGTATTCTTATTAACATAATCTACAAAATAGGAGTATACAGCCTCCTTATCCT
>CAYYAV010000332.1:0-2221 GCA_964469865.1 uncultured Fusobacteriales bacterium
AAAAAGCAATAAAACCAGTGGTTTTTGCTCCACTGGTTCATTTTTTCCTATTTTTTGTCTATTTTTATGATACTTTCGGTTCATTGTGCCGAAATCATTTAATATTAAATCTCTGACAGCCATTTCTTCTGAATATGCTCCTTGTGTCTTATTCCCCATTCATGCAGACTATCTATAATCGGAATCAGTTCTTCCCCGTGCTCTGTCAGGGAATACTCCACTTTTGGAGGAATTATCGGATATGATGTTCTTTTTATGAGGTCATCATCTTCCATTTCCCTTAAGCTTTTAGTAAGCATTTTCTGAGTTATTTTAGGAATGGCCTTCATCAGGTCTGAAAACCTCATTGTCCCATTCTTTACAATGTGAAGCAATATAACTAGTTTCCATTTCCCTGTAAGAGTGTCAAGCCCATCATCGACACGGCATAAATTAGGTTCTCTTTCCATAAATAGTCTCCTTTTTGCATTTTACGTCATAATATTCCTCTTTTATCAGATTTGAAAGCAGTTATCCTTCTGATAGCCGTCTCTTTTTATCTGTTCTTCCATCTCAAATCCAAATATTTTAACAAATTCAGAGTCATCTTCTATATTCCATTCTTCACCATTTTTTACATATTTAATATCTATTAATTTAAATTTTCGATTTAAATTTACACCATTTATTTCTTCATCAACAATTTCTTTAAACCATTCTAATGAAATTTTTTCAATTTCTGATTCATCTTTCATACTTAATATAGATTTTGAATTTTGGATTCTTTCAAATAATTTTCCTTTAACTTTACTTAAATTAGGCACTTTAAAATTTACACTTAAAATTGATATTTCATTTTCCTCTTTAATATCTACTATATTATAGGTTATTTTTTTTATCGCATTCTCTAAAATTCTGAATGATTTTTCTTCTTCTTCATCTAAATTCCATATTCCGCTAAAATTTCCTTCTTTTATTACCTTCATAGTTTCTTCAAAAATGTCTTTCGTTGGATGTGTGATTTCTTTTTTCTTATCCATTATTTCTTTTGTTTTTTCTTTTTTCTCCATCGCTTTTGATAGTACATCTTCCATTCCCATTCTTTTTCTCCTTCAATATTAATTTTTTTATACTCACTTTTTAGAACTTTCTTTTCTCCAATCATTTTTATTTCCTATATAAAATTCAACACTCATTGTCATCATAAGAGTATCATTACCACGAGACTCTGTCTTCTGAAAAATCTTTTTTTATTCCTACAAGTACGATTGAGTATTCTTCGTTATTGTAGTATGGCTTCATTTCCTCTAATATTTTTTCCAGTCCGTCTTTTTCTATCCCTTCAAAAGTATATTCTATCACAGGATGTACTCTTAATTCTTTTTTAAATTCGTACCAGTCTATCTTTTCGAATTCTCTTTCAACTGAAAAATATTTCTCAAACCTCCTGTCCCTGTTATTCATTAAAGTGCCAGAAGAACACTCATCTTCTTCGATTTTTACATTTAATAACCCTCCAGCATCAAAAATATTACATTCTAATTCTTCACTCGCCTTCGGTCCTTTTCCATTATACTTAGATGCTATATTTTCTATCTTTTCAAAATCATTTCCTTTACTTTTGTCATACACCAGTTCATTGAAAAAATATGGTTTAAATCCATAAGCCATTATCAATTTAAATAAACTCCCTATTCTTACCTTACCAAAAAATTCAACATTTTCGCTGTGTACATTTAGAATATCGTCATAACATGAATATCTTGTCTCTTCTTTATTCAGTTCTTCTATCTTATATTCAGGCCTTACCTTCTTTACTATCCTATGACAGCCATAAGTTCCACTTAATAAGCTTGGCATATATTCATCTATCCATTCCGCTTTATACTCTGCTTCATTAAACCTGATATTAAAGTTTTTATATAGGATATCAAAAGTTTTCTTTAAGTACCTCTTCTTCTTATTTTCTGCCAGCATCACCTTAATTTTAGGATAGCTGAGTATAAGTAACAAAACCGTTATCAGTAAAATCGGAAGTATAGAAAATCTTTTCTTTTTCTTACCTGACTTGGACATTTTTTTCTCCTCTTATAATATTATTACTTTTTAGCTGTTTTAGTATCTTATCTTCAACTTCTTTTACACTTCTATTGTCTGTCTTATGTTTATCAGACTTATTTTTTTCTTCATCTATAAACATTTTTACTTCAATTGCAGGCAGTTTACTTATTTCACTTCCTAT
>CAYYAV010000333.1:0-2221 GCA_964469865.1 uncultured Fusobacteriales bacterium
TCCTTTCTTCTCTTCTTTCACCATTTATATATGCTGCTTCTATAGGACTTATATTTTCAGGAATGTTAAATTCAGGTACGATTACTCTTTTATGTGGATCCCTTCCAGCTATGAGCCATGTTACTACACCATATATAATTAGAAAGAATAATATTACCGGACCTAGAATCACTATTGGATTCTCATAGTAAAGCATCTTCAATTTTTCTATAGAAGTTATCTGGAGCTTATCCGTCCTTAAAGTAAGCTGTACTGTCATACCGCTGTTTTCTGGAAAGAATTCCCTGTTTCTGATTCGGATTATCTTTTCTTCTGAAAGGATTTCATAATTATTTCCACGTTCTCCAGTTTTTCCTGTATAAACTTTTAAATCTTCTATTTCTTTTCTTTCTATTATACCATTTTTTGAAATTTTTATAGTAATATCAACTTTTTCTATGGGGACTTCCCAAAATTGCGGAATAACATTGAAATAGAGCTGATATATCTTATCCTGTTCATTTATGGCGTTAAAAAGAGTGTAATCTATTTCATATCTGTGAACTTTTCTGTCAAGGAACTTTTTTGGAGAGCCTATTCTATAAGCCATGCCATCTTCGTATCTCTCTCCCTTATAATATTCCGGTTTCCCATTTCTCCGTATATAATTCATACTTAAAAATTCTTTTTTTCTGCCTTCTTTAGCTTTTAATGGAATATATCTATAAATACCGTGTTTTTCTGGACTATCCATATCATAATATATGACTTCGTTTACAGTGACGGATCTGTCTTTATTTATCTGAACTATGACTTCATAATTATTTATTCTTTCACCCTTTAAAATGAATGAGAACAGACAGATTATCAATACTATAGAAAACTTAAGTTTTATTTTCATCTATCACCTATTTTCTCCATTTCCAAATTTTCTTACTTCTTCAGCAAAAGGTTCAAAAACAGACTTTCCTTTCTGCTGCATGTTTAAATAATCTACATGAAGCTTGTTTTCTATCTGAAAATTTACTTCTTCTTTATAAAGACCATTTTTATAAAACCTCATGAGTTCTTCCATTATTTTTTTCTCTTCTTTTAGAAAATTTATATAATTTTTTACTGAGTTGTCCAGATTTTCTCTTTTTGGACTTTTATTTATTACATTTTCAACTTCTATAATATTTTTAGTGTAAATCTCTAATGCTCTTTCTGCATTTTTAAGGAACTCTGATATTTCTTTTTCATTAGGAGTTTTTGCATTTTTCCTTCCATCAAAAAAAGTTACCGAATAACTGTCCCAGAAAATATTCATTTCATTTTTCTGTATTACATTGAGGAATCCTGTATACACTTCTTTCTTACTTCTGGAATTCTTCTTTAAAATACTGTGACCTGTCACTGCAACTGACAGCATAACTGTACATAAAATTATAATATTTTTAAGTGTCTTCATACTAATCCTCCCACCATATCTGACTGTTTTCTCTATTATATAAAAAAGATTAGAATAAGTCCAGCAATATTTATGCTTGACTTTTATCTGATTATGAGTTATCATATGCATAGTAGTTTTTAAGTAATTGATTTTAAATATAGTTTGATTAGGTTCTATTCACATATTTTTAGAGATTATATAAATTCATACTATGTAATCTGCAATAATATGTGATTTTTATTTGCAGAAATAAAATTAAAGGAGGTACCGATTATGAATAAAGGTACAGTAAAATGGTTTAATTCCGATAAAGGATTCGGATTCATAACAAGAGATAATGGAGAAGGGGATATATTTGCACATTTTTCACAGATTGATACAGATGGTTATAGAACCTTGAATGAAAATGACAGAGTCAGTTTTGATATTTCTGATGGACCTAAAGGAGAACAGGCCACTAATATTAAAGTTCTATAGTCAAGATTATAGAAAAACGCCGGATTAAAAATCCGGCCCTTTTTTATTATATATCCAAATCAACTTCATCATCAAATCCAAAATCATCATCATGCAGATGTACTACTTCAAGTGCCTTTTCATAATTAGTAGACTTTTTTGAGAAAAAGTCATGCTGAGTCGTTTCTACATTCAGACCGTTTAACACGATAGGATTCACATTCTTAACAACAAATTCTTCTTCAAACCCCAGATTCATCAATGCTTTATTTGCATTGTACCTGATATATTCCTTGACATCTCCTGTAAGTCCTATATCTCCATATACTTCATCAGTATACTTTGTCTCATTTT
>CAYYAV010000334.1:0-2218 GCA_964469865.1 uncultured Fusobacteriales bacterium
GTTATCTATGCTATCTTTTTATTTCTTTTTTCACCCCCATATATATTATACAGCCAAAAAAAATAAATTGACTCATCAAATTTTGTAATAATTTTATAGAAACTGACATACTTAAAAGGTCATAAACTCCATAAAATCCATATTCAGCTATATATTTTTCTCTTTTTGTAAATATTCTAAATAAACTTGAAATAATAACATAGACTAAAGCTAATGTATTAAAAAGTCCAATTCTATTATTTAATAATACACTTGCGATTATATATACTACTGCTATAGCAAGAATACTTATTTCTCTTCTTTTTAACTTTATGTTCTCCATTTCTTTTTCTCCTTCTATAATTAATCTCTTTCAATTATATCAACAACTCTCAACTTGGTAAAATATAAAAAAATTGCATAAGGTTAGCTCTATTTTTTACAACCACATTATAACTTATTTTTAATCTCTATATCAAATTTATTATTTTTGCTCTTTCTTAAAGTAAATTGCAAGTGTAAATGTCACTTTTTATGAAATATATTATTTTAACTCAATTTCATACATTTCATTTGAGTTTTTTCCATCAAAAAGTTTTCTAGGATAATTATTCATCCATTTCTCTATCCATTTTACTTCCTCTTCTGTTACTCCTGTCATATTTATCCCTTTCGGTATGAATCTTTTTATCAGTTTATTGTTATTACCATTGCTCCTTCGTTCCCATGAACAGAAGCTATGGGTTAAAGTAAACTATATCCATTTTCTCTATCTCATCCGCTTTTATAAATTCACTTCTATTATCGCCTGTTATTGTCTTTATTGCTGCAGGATATTCCACTATGACACCTTTCATTGCTTCCATCTTGTAATAGGCTGTCCTGTTTTCAAACTTCCTTATTATCTACAGCCTTGTCATCCGCTCCGTCAGAAACTGGAAGGCACGCTCTCATGCCTTTCTTCCCAGTAGGGATTTGAAATGGAACCCACATACCCATGCTATTGTCTCCCTTGGGGGATTTAATAACAAGTCTAAATTTAAAATAATGAGATATCTTAATGTCGATATTATTGCTGGGCAATGGAAATACCGTGTCCTTAAAATTATTGCTAACAGATGCTATCATGATGAGAATATCAGAAAGGAAACCAGACAGACTACAAGCTCCCTCTACAGAAAAGATAAGAGGTTCTTCTTTAATATCGGTGATGGGGATATCAGCAATACTGAAGGTATTATTAGATATCTCGCATGTTCTCCCATTGCAGAATACAAGATTACTGGTAGTATCGATGATGAGGTCTCCTTCTTTTTCTATGATCTGGCTAACGATAAAAAGAAATGCACTGTCACTATGCCTATCAGGCAGTTTATTTCACAGGTTCTGATCCATCTTCCTCCTAAGAATTTTAAGATGGTAAACAGGTATGAATTCTATTCAAGGCATATTTCAGAAAAGCTTAAAGAAGCGATTGAGCCTTTTTAAGAAAAATATTCCTGTATCAGCATATTCTTTTTATTAGAAGCAGATGTATAAAACTTTTGGACTTAACCCCTTTTACTGTCCGGTAAAGGTCAGGATGATTGTATGGGAATTCTATCATTAGAGATATTCAGCCCTTAGAAAGTATTATTAATATTATTTTAATTCAACTGGATTAAATATTTTGTAGTACATATTTACTTATATTTGAAAGTAAAAGAGGTATATACATCTTTTAAAATTTATCATATATATCATTTTTTATATTATTCTAATTTTAATAATCATTAAGAATATATTTACTTTCTTTATAAATAAAAAATCCGACAACCCGAAAAAGCTTATTCAGCTTAGAATATCTTAAGGTTATCGAACTTTTTCCTCCCCCACACTTGACAAAGAGCCGTTTTTAAAAAATTTATCAGCAATAAAATAAGATATTACTGCTAAAATAATTAATGTTATATAATATAAAACTAACTGACTTATTCGGTCAAATTTAGTTATATCAAATTTAGTTATTACTGTTAAAAAATAAGCTAAAATTGTAGTTATTATTGTCATAAAATAAAATAGCACAAGTGCTTTCCAAAATTTCTTTGTAACTAATCCCTTTTTTATAGCAATTCCAAACATTAGTGACAAAATAATCATTAACCCATAATATAGAAATTTTTCGCTTTTTATGTCAAATCTATTTATTAATTTATTTAATAATAAAATAGCGATAATACACTTTGTCATTTGAGGATTT
>CAYYAV010000335.1:0-2205 GCA_964469865.1 uncultured Fusobacteriales bacterium
TATTCATTATGGCGGAAAAACGGCAAACTCTCTCCGTTCAGACAGCCGTTTTCCTATTCGCCATAATTTCTTATTCTTCGGGAAATTTTGTAGGCTGAAGTTATTCCTATTAGAAGATAGTATTGTTTCTTTTCTAGTATTTTAATCACTATATCTGTCTTCACAAATAACATTTCCATAATAATTTTCGTAACATCTATGACCCCTTCTTTCCCTGTCTTCTTTATATCTTGCCCACTCTTCTGAATCAAAAAAGCCACAGTTTATAGCTGTTGTTAATAATATAATTAATATTATTATTATTCTTTTCATAATATCAGTCTCCTATCATTTTTTTATTTTTTGAATTTTCCCTATCCTGCTGTACATTCTGTCTTGCTGTTCTTAGCCCTTCATTCATTGAGCCTGCTTCTGATCCTATATTTAATTCCCTTGCTTTATGTACAAAAGTATTAAAAGCATCTTCAACTTTTCTCCGACCTTTATTTCGCATATCTTCTAGATATTTTTCACTATATGGATAGTTATTATTCCTGTTAAAGAATTCGTCAAATACACTCTTCTGGGACTTTAAACTGTCAAAATCACTAAGATTTGTTGTCATTCCCTGAAGTAGGGCTGATGCAAGTAGTCCTGTGCTTACTCCGTAGCCGCTTCGCTGTTTCCTATAGGAGTCCATTATCTCGTCTGCTGGTTTCATGTTCTCCTTTAGTCCCTGTCCTTTTCTATATCTTAAACCGGTATCGTTGCGGTTACCTCTCCTTTCATTTTCTGTTACTGGTCCTCCTACTAGTTCCTTTGCCTTACTAAAAATTATGAGGGCTCATCGCCGCCCTCATGCTCCTGCTACCAGCTGACAAAATTTCTTCTCCTCTGAATACTCATTATGGCGGGAAAACGGCAAACTCACGCCGTTCAGACAGCCGTTTTCCTGTTCGCCATAATTTCATATTCTTTTGGGAAATTTTGTAGGCTGGGGTTATTTTCTATTTTGTGTCTCTGCAATAGAAAGTAGTCTTTCTTTTCCTGACTTACTATATTCTGACCAGTGTCTTGAATCATATAACCTACAACCATAATTACTAGAATCTATATTCTACTTTGTATCTTCACAGTAAAAATTTCCTTTATAATCTTCATAGCATTTATGTCCCCTTTCTTTACTTCTCTTATCTACTGCATCCCAATAATTTGAATCAAATAACTCACAACCTACTGTTGTTGACATCAATATTAATAATAATATTACTTTTTTCATAATTTTATCTCCCTGCTATATTTTATTAATTTTTTTGCATATTTAATTTAATCAATTTCTATTAATTTCTTTATTTTTTGAATTTAAGGTTTCCTGTTGAGCATTCTGTCTAGCTGCTCTTAATCCCTCATTCATTGAATTTGATTCTGAGCCTATATTCAGTTTTCTTGCTTCATCTATAAACTTAGCCCAAGAATCTTTATGCATTTCTCCTGCTTTAATTTTATACTCCTCACTATACGGATAGTTATTATTCCTATTAAACAATCCATCAAGTTCATCTTTCTGTCTCTTTAAATTATCAAGGTCACTCAGATCACTTGTCGACATCTGTAGAAGAAATGATGCCAGCCCAGCACTGTCCGTCCAGTTCCAACCTCTGTCTTTTTTCAGCATCTCGTCTGCCGGTTTCATGTTCTCCTTTAGTCCCTGTCCTTTCCTGTAGCTTAAGCCCATGTCATTTCGTAGTCTCTGATTCCTGTCATCTGATGAAGGTCCTCCTACTAATTCCTTTGCCTTACGCTCTATTTCTGATTTACTGTTTCCTCTACTTTCTGCCTGTTTGCCTGCTATCTCGTCCAGTTTCGCTCCTCCGAATATCGCAAGTCCTGACAGTGCCATGCCTGCTGCCTGTGACAGCCCTGTAAATGCTCCTGTATGGCTGGTCCCTAGTCCGCCTCCCGATGTTATCGATATTGCCATTACTCCTACATTCTCCATCGTCTGCTGGAGCATTAGAAGCACTACCGCCAACGATGCTATCCCCTGTATACTGTTTCCTACTGCTATAAGGTTCATCACCTGATACGATATCCCCATCATCGCTACCGTCATGAACAGTGTCACCGACTGAACTATTATCATGTTTATACCCTTCTGTCCTATCTGTGCCGTACTCTCCAGTGTAAGGAATATAAGGTAGAATACCGAGAATGTACTAAGCATCA
>CAYYAV010000336.1:0-2202 GCA_964469865.1 uncultured Fusobacteriales bacterium
TTTTATCTTTTTTGTCTTTTCATAGCGTTACTAAAAGAGTGGATCCCCAACCACTCTTTATTTTATATTTATTATTAAAAAATTTGAAGAAATGGAGAAGACAGAAAATTATGTCTTCTCCATGTATTCCGACATATATTCCATTAGGTCGGCCTTATTCTTCAAATAGATAAAGAAGATCTCCATATCCTTCCTTTTCAAGATCCTTTAAGGGGATAAATCTTAGAGAAGCTGAATTCATACAATATCTTAATCCTGTAGGTGCAGGACCATCATTAAAGACATGGCCTAAATGGATATCGCTATTTCTTGTCCGGACTTCTGTACGCATTCTGGAGAGCTTATAATCCTCTTTAAAATTTAATGTTTCTTTGTCCAGGGTGTCGTAGAAGCTTGGCCATCCGCATCCCGAATCATACTTCTGATAAGATGTGAATAGCGGTTCTCCTGAAACTATATCTACATATAATCCCACTTCTTTATTATTCCAGTATTCGTTCTGAAAAGGTGCTTCAGTTCCTTCTTCTTTGGTAACATGGTACTGGAGTCCGGTAAGCATTTCTTTTAATTCCTTTTCTGAATACTTTTTCTTATAGTCTTTTGACATAATTTTCTTCCTCCTTAAATATTTTTGTTTCATAGTTTAGATAGATTAACACTGTATTTGTTCCTGTGAATTTTAGTTAAGATCCCATTTTTACATAAGATAGATATTTCCCTTGAAAGGGAAGGTCTTGTAACCTCAAATTTTTTTGAAAGCTCTGAAATGCTAGGTTTAAAGATAATGACACCGTTTTTCTGATTTTCATTAATATAGCTTAGAATTTTTTCATTAATGGTCTTATTAACGAAGTTGAACCATATTCTCCTGGAGAGAAGCTGTCCCTTGGTAGATATTTCATCTAAGAAGTTTATCAGAAGTCTATTGTCATCCTGCATAACTGCCAGAAAATCCTTCCTATTGAGAAAGAGGAATTTAGAATTATCCATAGATATAAGGTCTACCGGAAAATTTCTGGCATTACCAAAAATAAAGGCAGATGCGATAATCTGATAAGGCCTCATATAATCAATTACAATGGTGTCTCCATTGAACTTCTGCATTTCACCTTTGGAAGAGCCTTCCAGAAGAATAATGATATGTCTTATGGGATCTCCTCTAAAAAATATGGGCTCATTCTTTTTATATTTTTTAATCTGAAAACCGATTTTTTGAAAAAGCGTTTCTATTTCTTCTATATCAAATCCCTTAAACAGTGGAATTTTAGTCATTATACTATAAAGTTCCGAATATTTCATCTGTTCTCCTCTCTACTAAAGTTATTTTAAGACCTGAAAGCCTACACTGAAAAAAATCCGATAATAATAGGAATAAATAATGACGGCAACATATTTGCAATTTTAATATCTTTCTTAAATAGAATATTTATCCCTATAGCCATGACCATGATTCCGCCAAGAAAATTTATGTCGGAAATTACCTGTTCTGTAAGGAAAGGTTTAATATAGCTGGCAAAAAGATAGAAGAATCCCTGATATAAGAATACTGAAACAGAAGAAAACAGAACCCCTATTCCATATACTGATGTCAGTATGATGGCAACAGTACCGTCAAGAACGGATTTTATATTAAGAGTTGTATTGTCTCCTGTAAGACCGCTGTTTATAGCACCGACTATGGCCATTGCACCTGTACAGAAAAGGGTAGTAGCAACCGAAAACCCCTTGGCAAAGCTTTTTTCCGTCTTTCTGGAATTTTTATTAAAGGTTCCAAATTTCTTTTCAAGAAACACACTGAAATATTCCAGCCGTAAATCAATATCAATAAGCTGTCCGATGATGGATCCTGCTATCAGATAAACTAGGACTATAATATCTCGGTTTGAGTCTAATGCCCCTTTGATCCCTATGACTATGATAAATAATCCTGAACAGTCCATAATGATGTTCTTCATGTTCTCCTTAAATTTATGTCCTATGATTAGTCCAAGGAGACTTCCCATGATAATTGTAATAAAGTTGACTATGTTTCCCATATATAAGTCCTCTTTCTATAATATGATTTCCTAGATAATATTTTTCAATTCAGATTATAACAGAAAAATAGGCTCTATGTCAAGAGTGGGGGTGAAAAAAGTTCGATAACCTTAAGATATTCTAAGCTGAATAAGCTTTTTCAGGTTGTCGAATTTTTTTATCCCA
>CAYYAV010000337.1:0-2201 GCA_964469865.1 uncultured Fusobacteriales bacterium
GGATGGTGAAAATGTCAAAACATATAGTATTAAAAGGATTTGGAAGCATAGACAATCTAGTTCTGGAAGAAAGAAAAAAAGAACCGATAGAAAAAGGAGAAGTAAGAATAAAGGTAATGGCTTCAGCTTTAAACAGAGATCAGTTTAAATATATAATATCAGGAGAATACGGTCAAAGTGATATAAGCTATTCAGAATCATTAATAGGATATGAAGGAGCAGGAATAGTGACGGAAGTGGGAGAAGGAGTGGATAAATCCTGGATAGGAAAGGAAGTTATACCTATAGGAGCATTTAATGTAAAAAAATATGGAACCCTAGGGGAAGAAGCTATAGTTCCTGCTGAAAGACTGATTGAAAAACCAAAAAATATTTCATTTATAAACGGGACTGCAATATGGGTACCTTTTATAACAGCATATGGATTGATTTCATCTGGAAATATAAAAAAGGGAGACACTGTATTAATTACAGCAGCAAATTCTGTTGTCGGTATGGCTGCAATAGAAATAGCAGAAAAAGTAGGAGCCATACCTATAGGAACTGTACGTTCTGAAAAAAATAGAGAAAAATTACGAAAATTGGGCATAAAAAATATTATAATAAGTGGAGAGAAAAATTTTAAGGAAGAAATATTTAAACTGACAGATGGAAGAGGTGTTGATATAGTATTTGATTCTGTAGGGGGAGAATTTTTAATGACCGCTTCAAGTATAGCAGCATATGGGGGAACGATAGTAGAATACGGAGTAATGGGAGGACTTGATGCTGATTTTCCAGTAGCTGATGTAATAGGGAAAAACCTGACAATAAAAGGATTTACGATGGACAGCATTTTTAGAAATGAAAAAATATTTGAAGAATCTAAAAAATTTATTCTGGATGGATTTGAAAAAGGAGAATTTAATGCGAGGGTTGCTTCTGTTTTTAAACTGAAAGACTATAAGGCAGCATACGAAGAACTGAGAAACAGTGGAGAAATTGGAAGAATAGTTATAGAAATGGAATAGTAAGACATATTGGAATTAATAAATAAAAATAGAAATGAGGGATAAAAATGGAAAATAATGTAAATGGAAAAGTAATTTTAATTTCGGGAGCTTCAAGCGGAATGGGAGAAGCATTGGCGAAACAGCTGGCAAAACAAGGTGCAAAATTGATACTGGCTGCAAGAAGGGAAGAGAAACTTAAAAAACTGACAGAAGAAATAAGAAAGGAAAACGGAGAAGCACACTACATTGTGACAGATGTATCCGTTCATAGTGATGTTGAAAACATGGTAAAGTTTTCTGTTGAAACTTACGGAAAAATAGATGTACTAGTAAATAATGCGGCAATAATGCCTTCTTCCTTTTTATATAAAAATAACTACAGAGAGTGGGATAGCTTGATAGATATAAATATAAAAGGAGTCCTTTATGCTGTCGGGGAAATATTGCCGCATATGAGAAACAATAAGAAAGGTCATATAATAAATGTATCTTCTGTGGCAGCACATACTGATATAAATCCGTATTGCACAGTTTATGCTATGACAAAAAAGGCAGTAAAGGCGATCAGTGACGGACTGAGACAGGAAGAAGCAATTTTCAAGTCAAATATAAGGGTGACTGATATGGCACCAGGTGCAATAGATACAGACTTGAAATATACTGTAACAGATCCTGAAATGAAAGAAGCTGTAATGGCAGCTTATGCTGATAATATGCCAAAACTTTCTGCCGGAGATATGGCAAGAGCTATAGTCTATGTTATTAATGAACCAGATAACATAGTGGTTAATGAAATAGTGGTAAGACCAGTGAATGATTAAGCAATATTTTTTATCTTTTAGGAATTATTATTTTTATTGTGATAACTTATGCTTGTTATTTTTAAAATATATAATAAGAACGAAAAAATAAAGGAATGTTTAAAATAATCAAAAAAAGCATCTTCAAAAGTGAAGATACTTTTTTCTATTACCTATAATTTTATTGTATTGAATAGTAAAAAAATAAGATGCGTATACGATTAGTGAATTTTATAAAATTTAATGACACACCTGCAATTTTAGCTTGCAAGTGTGCCATATTTTGTAGTATCTGTTATTTAAGAAACATTGTAATTAAAGGTATGATGAAAGCAAGTAATATTGTACTTGTTGTAATCTCTGTATAATATATCCCTCTGTATTTTGAATATCAATGAACTTATTAATA
>CAYYAV010000338.1:0-2185 GCA_964469865.1 uncultured Fusobacteriales bacterium
TACTTAAAATATCCAATGTTCCAATATATAAAATCGTTTTATCTATAAAATCTCTTCATTTATAGCACATCTATTTCTTTAAAATATGGTATTGTATAATATAAATGTTTTAGATTAATATAACCTAAAACATTTATACTTTTATATTTAATTACATTTCATATGCAGTTATTTTTTCTCCAGCTTTCAATTTAACTACTGCTTTCTTAATAGCAGGTGTTTTGTATGCTGACATTCTAAATCTTTCAGCTTTTGGCTTTATATTTAATGTATTTACACTTTCAACTTTAACATTAAATAATTTTTCAACTGCTTCTCTAATTTGAATTTTATTAGCCCTTTTATCTACAATGAAGACATATTCATTATTTTCCATTAAGATTCTTGCTTTTTCTGTATTAACTACAGGTTTCTTTATTATATCAGTAATATGCATTATGCCAGCACCTCCTCAATAGCTGCAAGAGCTTCTCTGGTAACTACTACCTTATCTTGCTTGATTAACCAGAAAATAGTTAATTCTCCCGGCTCCAGTACAAACGCCTTCTTAATATTCCTTACAGACATATATAAGTTATAATCTTTATCATCTGCAAAGTTATTAACAACATATAGCTGTTTTTCTCCTGAGAAGTTCAGTGCATTTGCAAATTCAACAAATGTCTTTGTTTTTGGCACATCTAATGTGAAATTATCCAGTACTATTAAATTTCCTGCATTGATTTTTGTAGCTAACGCTGATTTCAAAGCTAGTTTTCTGACTTTCTTGTTTACTTTTTTTACATAGCTTCTAGGTTTTGGTCCATGTACTACTCCTCCACCTACCATATGTGGAGCCCTTGTAGATCCCTGTCTAGCCCTTCCTGATCCTTTCTGTCTGAAAGGTTTTCTTCCTCCACCTCTTACTTCTGCTCTTGTTTTAGTTGAAGCTGTTCCCTGCCTTAACTCAGCTAATTCTGCAACTAATACTTCATGCATGACTGTCTTATTTGGTTCAATTCCAAAAATCTCATTATTTATTTCGACTGTTCCTGATTGAGAACCGTCTAGTTTATATATATTTAAAACTGGCATTTATATCCTCCTCTCTTTCTTTGTAATTAGTATTTCTTAACTGATTTCTTGATAACCAGGTATCCATTTTTAGGTCCGGGTATTGCTCCTTTTACTAATAAAAGGTTATTTTCTGCATCAAATTTTATAACTTTCAGGTTCTGGACAGTTACCTGTTCATTTCCTAATCTCCCTGCCATCTTTTTCCCTTTTGGCACATTGCTGTTTGAAGCAGCTCCTCCGGCATTGGATCCTCCCAGTCTATGATTCCTTGAAACCCCGTGAGATGCCCTGTTTCCACCAAAATTATGTCTTTTCATAACTCCGGCAGTTCCTTTACCTTTTGAAGTCCCTGTTACATCAATAAATTCAATTCCTTCTAATACATCTACTTTTATTTCCTGTCCTAATCCAAATGCAGTAGTGTCTTCTACTTTGAATTCCTTCAGAAATTTTTTAGGAGTTATTCCTGCTTTTTTAAATAATCCCATTTCAGGTTTTATAGTACTTTTTTCCTTTTTATCATCAAAAGCTAAAGTTATAGAATTATATCCTTCCTTTTCTTCAGTTTTGATTTGAACTACAAAGTTTGAACCAGCTTCTATTACTGTAACTGGAATTAATTTTTCATCTTCGAAAATCTGTGTCATTCCGATTTTTTTACCTAATATCATTTTTATTTATCCTCCTTAATATATTGGTTGACCCTGTGTGTTTCAACTGGCCAACTTGTATTAAGCTTATAATTGCTTAATTTCTATTCCTACACCTGATGGCAGGTTTAATGAGCTTAACGCAGCGATTATCTGTTGGTTTGAGTTCTTTATCTCAACAAATCTTCTATGTATTCTCATTTCAAACTGTTCTCTTGAATCTTTGTTCACGTGTACAGATCTTAAAACTGTATATTTTTTAGTTTTTGTTGGTAAAGGAAGAGGTCCAGCAAGTTCTGAACCATTTTTCTTTACTACTTCAGCTATTTTCTTAGCAGACTGATCTAATAACTTGTGATCATAAGATTGAAGATATATTCTTAATTTATCCAAAGTTCTTCCTCCTGATTTTTTTATAAATTATTACTTAGTTATAGTAGCAACGACTCCAGAAGCTACTGTCCTTCCACCCTCTCTTA
>CAYYAV010000339.1:0-2167 GCA_964469865.1 uncultured Fusobacteriales bacterium
AGGACAGAAAATGAAGATGTAAGGTCACTCAGGGAAATTATACTATATGGACTTAAAGGGATGTCTGCATACGGATTCCATGCATTTAATCTAGGTGCAGAAAATGAGGAACTGTATGATTTTTATGAAAGAGCATTGTTAGCTACAGAAGACAATGAATTAAGTGCTGAAGAACTGACAGCCTTAGTATTTGAAACCGGAAAATTCGGAGTAAATGTAATGGCATTACTTGATGGAGCAAATACAGGTGCATTTGGAACTCCGGAAGCGACAGAAGTAAATATAGGAGTGGGAACAAATCCTGGAATATTAATATCAGGACATGATTTAAAAGATATAAAGGAGCTGCTGGAGCAGACAGAAGGGACAGGAGTAGATGTCTATACTCATTCTGAAATGCTGCCTGCACATTATTATCCTGAATTAAAGAAATATAAGCATCTGGTAGGAAACTACGGAAATGCATGGTATCATCAGGTGACAGAATTTGAGACATTTAACGGGCCTGTAGTGTTTACTACAAACTGTATAGTACCGCCAAAGGCAAATGCCACTTATAATGACAGGGTATTTACTATAAATGCGGCAGGTCATCCGGGATGGAAGAAGCTGAAGGCAGATGAAAATGGGAAAATTGATTTTACAGAGGTTATAGAACTGGCAAAAACATGTAAGGCACCTACTGAAATTGAAAGCGGTAAGATTGTAGGAGGATTTGCCCACGGACAAGTATTTGCAGTGGCAGATAAAGTAGTAGAAGCTGTAAAGACAGGAGCGATAAAGAAATTTGTAGTAATGAGCGGATGTGATGCAAGACAGAAAACAAGAAGCTACTATACAGAATTTGCTGAAAAGCTTCCTAAAGATGTTGTCATCCTTACTTCAGGATGTGCAAAATTCAGATATAATAAGCTAGGACTGGGAGATATAGGAGGAATACCTAGGGTTCTTGATGCAGGACAATGTAATGATTCCTATTCATGGGCAGTTGTAGCATTGAAATTAAAGGAAATATTTAATGCGAATGATATAAATGACCTTCCAATAGAATTTAATGTTGCATGGTATGAACAGAAAGCAGTAATAGTATTGCTTGCTCTATTGTATCTGGGTGTAAAGAATATTCATATAGGTCCAACTTTGCCGGCATTTATTTCTCCAAATGTAGCAAAACTTCTGAATGAGCAGTTTGGACTAACGGGAATAACTAATGTTGAAGATGACCTGAAAGAATTCTTCAGTTAAGAAATTTAGAGGGGAAATAAATGAAGACATATTTTATGACATATTTCACAAAATATGTCTTTTAATTTTCATGTGTTATTACAGAATACCTAATCTAGATATAGCTTTCTCACCCCCATACATATTATATAGCCATTTTTTATAAGAAAATATATTGTTAATAATTTCCATAAATATATACTATTTGATATTTTCTTGAAAAAATTTAAGGAATTTGATAGAATACTTTTATTATAATAAGTAAAATTCAGATTTTTTACCTTTAAAAATTTCTAGGGTATGGATTGTAAGATTTAATATCATGGATTAAAAAGGGAAGAAAAAATTAAAGTTAAAAATACTGTATTTTCAAGATTTAGAGAGTTCTACACATAATGGTATATTTATATGGAAAGGAGAAGATATATGAACTTTAAAAATGCTAAATTAATTACTTTTGCAGCTCTAGTATTATTTTTAACTGTGTCGTGCAGTTTTTCCGGCAAGAAAATTGTCAGTGAAAAATCGGAATTACAGACATCAGATGACACTATATTAAATGTAAAATCCTATGGATTTGTAGATCTGGAAGGAGCAAAGACATCAGCTGTCATAGTTGAATATAATCAGGAAATTGAAGCCTCTTCGGTGGACAGTAAAGATTATGAAATTATGGACTATGCAATATTTGAAGAAAAACAGAACGGATATGATAAGGCGATAGAAAGAGATAATGACGGAATAAAGGGAAATGAAGGTCAGATTACTAAAGTATATGTCAATGATAAACCTGAAATTTCCAATACTGATGGTACATCAAGCGGGAAATTTGTAATAATAGAAGTAAATACTGACTATATGTTAAGCGGTCAAAATCTTTCGTATACATCATCTATGATGGCAGGAGTAAAGCAGATAGGGGAAGTAAAAGGCAGAAACGGAA
>CAYYAV010000340.1:0-2167 GCA_964469865.1 uncultured Fusobacteriales bacterium
TAATTGTAATGTATATCGCCTTCTTTAAGCTGTTTATTATAATCTGTTAATAATGCCTTCGCTTCAAATGACATCCAGATTATAGCAATTAAGTTTGGAAGAACCATCAGACTGTTAAAAATATCTGCCAGAGACCACACTATATCAACTTCCTGAAGTGAACCGGCTATTATGAAAAGCAGTACTATTATCCTATATGGTAGAAGTCCTTTTTCACCCATCAGATACTTAATATTAGATTCTCCAAAATAATACCATCCTATTATAGTAGTAAAGGCAAAAAAAGCAAGACATACAGCTAGAAGAATAGCCCCTCCTTCTCCAAAGGAAAGTTTGAATGCTCCCTGTGTGAGCTGTGCACCTTTAAGATAAGCTCCATTTGCATCTTTTACGTTATAAGCACCTGTTACTAGAATAGATAATGCAGTTGCTGAACATACCACCATTGTGTCTATAAATACTCCAACCATTGCTGACAGGCCTTGTTCCGCAGGGTGTTTAACATGTGCTACTGCATGAGCATGTGGAGTAGATCCCATTCCTGCCTCATTAGAAAACAGTCCTCTAGCAACACCTCTTTGAATTGTTATTTTAACAGTAGACCCTACTATTCCTCCGACAGCTGCATTCGGTGTAAAAGCATCTTTGAATATCCACCAGAATGTGGGTATAATCTTGTCAGCAAACATAAACAGAATTATTATGCTGGCTAATATATATACTGTAGCCATAATAGGAACTACCAGTTCAGCAAATTTTGCAATTCTCTTCATACCACCCATGAAAATCATTGCTGCTAAAATTGCCACTATTATACCTATTATTCCAGGATTTACATTTTCCAGTCCACTTATCCCTTTTATTCCAGAAGCGATAGAATTAGACTGAACTGCATTTCCCATAAATCCTAAAGCCAGAATTATTGTTATTGAAAAGAATACTGCTAAAATTTTTGCAATTCCACCAGCCTTTTCCAATCCTTTAGAAATATAATATGCCGGACCTCCTACCAGTTCTCCTTTAACTTTCGTACGATATTTCTGAGCAAGTGAAGCTTCTACAAAGATAGTTCCCATTCCTAAAAATGCCGACATCCACATCCAAAAGATTGCTCCTGGGCCTCCAATTGTTATCGCCGTTGCAACTCCTGCCACATTACCTGTTCCTACCTGTGCTGCAACAGCAGTAGCTAAAGCTTGAAATGATGACATTGAACCTTCTTCTTTTTCCTTATTTTTCTTAAATATCCCTCCAAAAACCATTTTGAATGCACTAGAGAATTTAGTTATCTGAGGAAATCCAAGGATAGAACTTAAATATAATCCCGATCCTACTAATCCCCACATTAAAATATTTCCTGCGATAAAATCATTTATCATATTTATAAATTTTACCAATTGTTCATAGTTCATTTACATCAACTCCCTTAATATCAACCCAAATATTTAAGTCATAATAATATAGAGTATTTTTGTCGTTTTGAATTTCACTTAAAAAATCTGAATTCTTTATTTTTTATATTAAACAATATCATTTTTCATCTGCTTTCTTATTACTAACATAACTATTAAAAATCCTATTATATTTACAACTCCCACAATCATAAATACAGAATTTACTCCTGCTGTAATATTACTTACATCCTTAGGATTACTTTTTGTATTTAGGTCATATGCTATTCCACATATTACAGAAGATATAAGAATTGCAAGAGTATTTGCGAAATTCACCAGGGAAGTTCCGACACCTAAATTTTCAGGTTTTAAAGTCGCCTGTGCTGCAGGTGTTATAGACACACCACGAAAACTTTCTGCAATTCCTGTGATACTGAGCATTATAAAATATAACATAACAGAAGTATCAACTGTTGTCCTACTTAATACTATATAGGGAATTGCTACAAATAAAGTTGCTATTCCCATTGCTTTCCATGCATTCTGGGAATCCTTACTTATCCATATTCCTGCTACTATAGGTAATATCATTGTAATAATTGTACGTGGCATCTGCAATGCTCCTGCAACTGTACCAGAAGCTCCTAATACTTTCTGAACAGCAAGAGGGGCATATGCAGACATCGCACTCATATAAAAATAGCATATAAATCCTACAATGAGTAGAGAAACATAAATTCTATTCTTAAAAAGATGCATTGATATAATAGGTT
>CAYYAV010000341.1:0-2152 GCA_964469865.1 uncultured Fusobacteriales bacterium
AAAACAGAGAAGGTAGAATTTACAGTAGTTTCAAAGGAAGTGGCAAAGGAAGCGGGGAATACTAAACCAGATTCTGAAAGTAACAGTTTTTTAGTATTGACAGTAAAAGTAAGAAATATATCAAATTCAATGGTAACTTTTGAAAGTGGAGATTTCTATATATTACTGGATAATAATAGATATTCTCCGACATCTTTATTTATGAAGGATGAGATGGATTTTAAAAATATAAATCCGGGAACAGAAGTAACAGGAAAAATATTTTATGATATACCGGATAATGTGGCAAATTCTTCTAACCTGGTTTTAAAAAATTCTGACAGTGTTTTTACAAATATAGGAGAAATTGAAGTAACTCTGAAATAATAGAGGAACCTTTAAATATATAGCAGAAATTCTTTGTTTTTAGACTAGAAGTATTGTAATTTTTATTATGGAAGTTTTAAATAGTATTATGTATATGAGGTGAATAATATGGAGGATAACATGAGGAGAGAAAAAATCTTTGAAAAATATACTTTAAATAATGGAATAGAAATTAAAAACAGGCTGGTAGTAACTCCTATGACTTTATTTGTTGCTAATCAGGACGGGACTTTTTCAGAAAAGGATTTTAATTTTATGAAAAAGCGTGGAGAAAATATGGGTATGTTCATTGTAGAAGCAACTTTAGTGTGTAAGGGAGGAAAGGCATTTAACGGTCAGCCCGAAGCAATAGGGGAAGAACATCTACCTAGCCTTAGAAAAGTTTCAGAAATGTTAAAGGCACAAGGAACAAAGGCGATACTGCAGATACATCATGGAGGCCGTCTTTCTATTAAGGAACTTAATAACAATGATATTGTAGCACCAAGTTATGATGAAGAGACAGGTGCCAGAGAAATTACTGCAAAGGAAATCGAAGATGTGATAAAAGCTTTTGGCAATGCTACAGAACTGGCAATAAAGGCCGGATTTGACGGAGTGGAAATCCATGGGGCGAATAGATACCTCATACAGCAGTTCTATTCTGAAAAGACTAATTCCAGAAATGATGAATGGGGAGGAAGTATACAGAAAAGGATGAAATTTCCTCTTGCAGTTATAGATTCTGTTGTTGAAGCTAAGAAGAAATGTAATGCTGATAAATTTATAATCGGTTATCGCTTCTCACCGGAAGAACCTGATGAAAAAGGGATTACAATGGCTGAAACCTTTATGCTCATTGACAGTCTGAAAGAAAAACCGTTACAGTATCTTCATGTCTCCCTGCCGGATTTTTATATCAAGGCCTTCCGTGGAGCAGATACGGACATGGAAGCAATAAAACTTATTCATGAACGTATTGATGGGAAACTTCCTCTTATAGGTGTAGGAGGACTGTATAAAGGTGAAGAGATAGAAAGGGCATTGGAAACGGGATGGGCTGAATTTATAGCCCTAGGTAAGACTGTAATTATAAATCCGAATATTGGAACTCTTATTGCTGAAAATAGGGAAGAAGAGATTGTTACAGAGCTCGATCCTGAAAGAGAAGACAGATATGATCTTGGAGATTTCCTATGGGGACAGGTAGAACAAGGTGGTCATAGATTACTGCCCCCTTTGAAGAAAAAATAGAAAAAGATTGTAACCTTACAGTTATACAGTGCTTTCTGAAAAAAGCAAGAATCCGGTTTTATAAAATCAGAAAAATCATCATGAAAAAGGATTAAAAAATTAAATAATAAAAATTCCCTCCAGAATTATCTGAGAGGGTATTTTTTATATTATTTCTTTGATGTAAAGAATGAAGCAATGGAAACAATTCCCTGATACATGAAGGCCCCTGCAATCATATAGGAAATCATAAGACCAGAGAATAACGGATGGTATAACAGGATAAATCCTACTATTACACCGATTATTCCTAAAACTGTAAAGCCAGTCTCTTTAAGCTGTATTCCTGCAACCATACGTGTAGTCCCTGACATCATAACCCAGAAAGCAAAGATAGTCGGCATCATCAGTGACATTTCAATAAAACTGCTTGATAACAGCCATATTGATATGATTACTGTCAAGATACCGCTTGCCATTGTCCATCCTCTTTTCTTATCTTCCTTAGGCAGTGTGAAGAATGCCGCTATTTCTGCAATACCGCTCACCAGCATAGTAAAAGAGAGCAGGAAAG
>CAYYAV010000342.1:0-2152 GCA_964469865.1 uncultured Fusobacteriales bacterium
TCTCTATTATTTTGTTTACTCTTCTTAATTGATTGAATATCAATTTTTATCTCCTTATCCATTTTATCATCGAACTTTTTAAAAACATCAGCTTCTGAAAGGTTTATTTCCTTCCAGTTTTTCTTATATGATAAACATTTTCCATTTCTATATAAATTACTTACATCCAAAAGAATAGACGACAAAATCACAAAAAATAAATTTTTATACTTTTCCTCTTCTACTAAACTTATAGATGTTTTCAATTTTTGAACAGCCAAGCCGACAGCTTTATCATAATTCCACTTTTCTTTATTATCCCCTTCGTATAAAGTAGAAAAAACGGTTTTAAGGACTGCATTAATAACAGCTCGATTAGATTGTATAAAATCATGCCATAATTCTACTTTATTTAAATCATAATCATTTTCCAATATAACTTTTGCAATAAAATACATTAACGGATTGATTTCAAATGAATAGCAGGGAATATTATTATGTTGCAACTCTAAAGAGGTCGTTCCACTTCCTGAAAAAGGCTCTAAACACACTAAATCTTTTTTATTAACTTCATCTATAATAGATTTAATGAATTCTTTTGAATAGCCTTCTACAAATGGATACCATCTATGAATAGGCTCTTTTTTGTTTTTGTTAAATTGCATAATTCTACCATATTCTTGATAGTAATCCACATATTTGAACATTATTCCACCTCCCTATTATGATTATATATGATTCTTTGGTATATTGAGTTCATTTTTTTGGATAAAACACATTCATCTTTCATCATCTGTTTAATTTCACATCCCCACGCCACTATTACTTTAATGCCCATACTTTCAAGTTGAGCATAATTTTTCTTGTCTCTTTCAAC
The DNA here is from genome assembly GCA_964469865.1 of uncultured Fusobacteriales bacterium. Taxonomy (GTDB): domain Bacteria; phylum Fusobacteriota; class Fusobacteriia; order Fusobacteriales; family Leptotrichiaceae; genus JAGOWQ01. The sequence goes on from CAYYAV010000342.1 coordinate 857, forward strand.
ATTCCCTTCCAATTTGTTTTTCCAAAAATCGTGATTATTCTTGGGAATGGATGAATACCTGCAATTTTCATGCATGTGCCAAAAGCATCCGTTTACAAAAATAGCAACCCTGTATTTAGGAATATATAAATCGGGACTTCCGGGCAACTCCTTATAGTTTAATCTATATCTGAACCCCTTATGCCATAAAAGTTTTCTCAAGAAAACTTCCGGTTTTGTATTTTTACTTTTCACTCTTGCCATATTTTGACTTCTGGTCATAGGCTTCTTTTTCTTCATTATCTGAATCTCACTTGCAAATTTAAGTTAATAAAATCTTCCCCGTTCTCGCTGTACACTTCTCCAAAGCCATGCCTTGAAGTGGATGCCGTTTCATATTTTGTATTCTTCAATAGGTATTCTTCAAAATAATTTCTGTTGTATATATGATATGCAAGAACATTGCCCTCTTTTGTTACGACAATATACCCTCCGGTTGCTTCATCAACTCCGTCCCAAACCGTAGCGGGTTTCATGCCCAATGCTACGGCGGTCAGAAACTTCTTGAACTTATACCTGTAAGCATTGACATTTCCGTAGTTCATAGGGTTTTCCCGTTCAAGTTTTTCAACCATTTCATCGCAGTTGTTTATCCCGTCCCTATAGAAATACAAAAGAGTTTCAGCGATGATTTTGTCCATATTGCTGTCAATCAATACCAAATTATCGCTAAAAGTCTGATTATTCATTTTCCAATATTTCAATTGCCCGTCTTCTTCAATGATTTTATTGATACGTCCTCTGACATCCGTATGATTTTTGCCGTCTGCTACTTTATATATTTCGTTCGCTTCTCTAACCAAATCAGGATAACTATGACTTATTTTATAAATAAAGTTTGTAGTTTTTCCCGCATTCAGCAAAGTGGGAGAGGAGCCTAATTCAGATTTTATTGAAAATCCCACGGTCGGACTGTATCCGGTGTTTATATCGATTATTTTTACTGTGATATCACTTTTATCCGTTGCAGGTGCAGAAAGCTTATAACACAAAATTTTATCCATAAAATTCTGTGTACTTTCTACTGAAAATGCACCTTTTGAAGCTTTGCTGCTAATTTCATTCAATAATTGTTTAGACTCCGCTTCAAATTCGGTTGCTGGTAACTCTTTCACTTTCGATCCGTTAATATATATTGATATTATTTCTCCGGCAGCATATTCTTTAATTTCACCTTTGTTTTCTTCTCTAATTATTTTAATAATAGGGGAATATACATCCTCCAATTTATTCAATTCACTGTCGGCTGCATATATC
>CAYYAV010000343.1:0-2152 GCA_964469865.1 uncultured Fusobacteriales bacterium
TCGAAGAAATCTTAGCATCAATTTCATCTACCTTCTCAGCGATATATGTCACAGTCCTCATGATCTCATTAAGGGCTGCTTTTTCGAGTTCATTCATCTTGCTTCTCCTTTCCGCCCTTTTGGGCTTTTTTATTTTTTTACCATTTGGTAAATAGCCTGGCAGGGAGTCGAACCCTGCTACACCCATCAGACTTATCTAGCGTACCACGTATATCCTTTATCAATCAGCTCCTGATGTTTGTCGTCGTACTCTTTTTTAGAAGTTGAGAACAGAGCTTTGAAGTTTTTCTTAGTAATCTCCCGTTCGGTCTTTTTAATTTTACCCGGGTTCTTCAGGCCGATTGGTGTCAAGATGTAGAATGTCTGTAGCTCTTCATCTACCATGAGAACTGAGTAGGTTGTGGTTGCAAAAGTCATCTTGTTTTCCTCTCTTTGTTCCAGGCCATTTCCCTGACCTTGAGTATAGTTTGTCACGGTTTTTCCGTGCTGTCAAGAACTTTTTTGTTTTTTCCGTGATTTTTTTGTTTTTTCTTGATTTTGTCACGGAAAAATCGTAAAATATTTAACAGAAAGCGAGGTATAGTCTATGTCGTTAGGAAACAAAGAGATACTAGCTAAAAATCTCAAGCACTATATGCAAAGAAAAGGAGTTGATAGAAATCAACTCTGCTCAGACTTAGATTTGAAATACATGACTGTCTCAGATTGGATAAATTCAAAAACTTATCCACGGATCGATAAGATCGAATTGCTTGCAAATTATTTCGGAATTAACAAGTCAGATTTGATTGAAGATAAGAACGCTCTTTTGTCCAATCACACCACAGCCTCTCACAGCCCTGTAGAGAAGACTTCTCCCAAGGTGGTATATTTAGATCAAGAACTCAAAGAACCACGCCACCGCGCCTGGATTGACCACGGAGAACAGCTTTTAAAAGAACAGTCTCTTGAACTTCGGGAGGAACCTCTCTTTGAGTACCGCATCTATGAAAAATTATCCGCAGGTACAGGGACGGCCATCTACGAGGACCACAGTTATGACCTGGTTTACTTTGACAAGGACCTGGACCACGACATTGCCAGCTGGATCTACGGCGACTCCATGGAGCCAAAATACCACAATGGCCAAGTGGCCTTGATTAAAGAAACAGGTTTTGACTACGACGGGGCCATTTATGCCGTGGTCTGGGATGGCCAGACCTACATCAAGAAAGTATACAGAGAAGAAGACGGCCTGCGCCTGGTCTCTCTCAACGACAAGTACTCCGACAAGTTCGCTCCCTACGATGAAGACCCCCGCATCATCGGCAAAATCGTCGGTAACTTTACACCGATGGAGAGATAAGGGAACTATTTAAAATTTTTTTATAACATAGAGGCTTATCTATTGCAATCTGGTTGAGATTAATCTATAATTAAATCAATCGATGAATAGGCGCGCTAAGCGTCATACCAAAAGGGCCTCTTTTACGGGGTCCTTTTGCGCTTCATGGAGATTAGAAAATGAAACCTTTTACAGACAAAGAACAGCAAATAACAATACTAAACAGACGAAATCTAAACTTTACAGATGTAGAAAAAGCGAAGAAATTGCTAATGCGCTATGGATATTACGAAGTAGTGAACGGATATAAAACTTTCCTTCTGAAAGAAGAATGCGAAGCCGAGGAATTTAAAGACGGCGAGACATTCGAACACCTTATAGCCCTTTATGAGCTAGACAAAGACATCCGAAATGGTGTTATGAAAGCCAGTTTAGAAATAGAACTATCATTGAGAACTGCCATCGCATACACTCTAGCTGAAGATTTTGGAGTTCATCAGCGAGACTACCTTCACTATCGAAATTTTAGACAAGGAGATAGTATTTGGGGGAACGGCTCTCCAACCAATGAAAGAGCGGTACTGCTAAATAAGCTAAACGCTCTTACAAACAAAAATATAGAACCACTTAACCATTACAGAACTTTCCATGGCCATATCCCTCCGTGGATACTATTAAAAGAAACCACGTTTGGCAATTTAAAGCACCTATTCAAGCTCTTAAAGGGGCCTCAAAAGGATAAAGTGATTTCAATTTGTTATGGAATAAATATTGACCCCGCGTTGTAAAATGAAGTGCAACAAAAAAAGGCATGCTCGTCTGATATAC
>CAYYAV010000344.1:0-2145 GCA_964469865.1 uncultured Fusobacteriales bacterium
TAGTATAGCAATATGCTCCCGTTGTCGGAACAGCTACTATATCCCCTATCTCAGTTGATCTGGGGAGTCTACCCTTTTCTATTATTATATCCCCTGATTCGCATAGCTTTCCTGCCAGCGTTATCTCCTGCATATCAGTTTCATTAAGTTTATTTACCACTCCTGCTTCATATTCCGCCTGGTAGAGAGCCGTTCTTATATTATCCGACATCCCTCCGTCTATAAATACATAGGTTTTGCCTCCCACCGTTTTCTTTATCCCTCCGACTTCATAGAGAGTAGTTCCTGCATTACCTACAATGCTTCTTCCAGGTTCTATACAGAGCTCCCTGAATCCTATCTGATATTTTATTTCCATTGCCTCAGTGTAAGTTATTATTTCAGACAGTACCTCTTCTATAGGTTTAGGATCATCTCCCTTCTTATAGTATACTCCGAATCCTCCCCCCATATTTACGGTATGTACTACTATTCCAAGTTCTTTTTTCAATTTATCAAGATATTTAAATATCTCATCAAGAGCAAATATGAAAAATGCCGACTGGAATATCTGGGATCCTATATGTGTATGAAATCCTTTAAACTCTATATATTCACTATCATTTATCCTTTTTACTATATCAAAGAGGTTTTCCTGGAATAATGAAATCCCGAATTTAGATGTAAGTCCTGATGTCTTTATGTAATGATGGGTATGGGCTTCTATTCCCGGATCTATTCTTATCAGAACAGCCTGTTTCCTGCCTTTTTCCCTACATATCTTTTCCAGTTTCTCTATCTCATCTTCGTTGTCTATGACAATCTCCTTTATTCCAAATTCTACAGCCATTTCCAGTTCCTCTGTCGTCTTATTGTTTCCATGGAGATGAACCCTTTCCATAGGAAATCCTGCCTTATATGCAGTATACATTTCACCCCCCGATACTACATCCAGGTCAAGTCCTTTAGACTCTACCAGTTTTATCATCCCTGTAGTCAGGAAAGCTTTTCCTGCATATGCTATCTGAGTATCAAATCTTGATGATCTGAAAGCATTATTCATTTTATCTATGGTCGTCTCAATAAGTTCCTGATCCATTACATAAAGGGGGGTTCTGAATTCCCTTGCCAGTTCTATAGCATCTACTCCACCTATAGATAAACTACCCTTTTCATTAATCTTCGATGTTCCAAATAATTTCATATTTTCCTCCTAAAGATATATAAAAAAATACTGATAGTAGAACATCAGTATATAAACATCTATTTTATTCTGTCTGAATAACAAAAAACCATGATTATATCTGACAGCTCACCATTATCTTCTATATATGATAATGACAGTCCTATGGATATTTTCCATAGCCCCAGCATCAAAGACCGTCAATCCCTGTGCTTCGGCAATTATCCCTTTTAACTTAGTTCACAGAACTGACCATTCTCCATAAGTCTACTCTTAATAATTGCACCTCTATCTGTTCATATTATACATAATTTTTTTCTATTTGTAAAGAAAATTTATTTTACATAAAATAAATATATGCTATAATTAAAATATATAATAATACATATAATTTTTATAAAAGGAGTTTATTATGCATTTAAAGCAAATCGAGTGTTTTCTTGAGCTTTCTGAAACATTGAACTTTTCAGAAACAGCCGACAACATGGCTCTTACTCAACCAGCTGTCTCACATCAGATAAAATCTCTTGAAGAAGAAATCGGAGTCCAGCTATTCACAAGAAATAAAAGGAATGTTTCCCTAACCAGATCCGGAATTTCTTTTTATAACGATATAAAAGACGTATATAATAGGATTAATATTTCCATAGTAAATGCTAAAAATTTATGTAAAAAGTATAAATCCGAACTGCATATCGGATATGACAACCACATTTTCGAAAAAGAGAAATTCCCTCTTATTATTTCCAGGTTTAAGGAACTCTTTCCTGAATGTAATCTAATCTTGAATCCTGTTGATTATAAGGAGAGGAAGAGTCATCTTATAAGCAATAAATCTGATATTATCCTTACTTTTAGGGAAAATATTTCTGATTTAAATGATTTTAACTTCGTAGAACTTCTGAAAGGACATCTAGTCTGTATAGTCCCTAAAAGTCATCCTTTTTCTGACAGGAATTTCCTTTATCTAGAAGACTTTAAGA
>CAYYAV010000345.1:0-2140 GCA_964469865.1 uncultured Fusobacteriales bacterium
TATAAAATAATTTTTCCCTTCCTTCACTTACTCCCCTTATAATATGTCCTTTTACTGTTATCCCTTCAAAAATACTGTTATCCTGGGATTTTCCTGCCTGACCTCTGACATCCATGAGTACTACTCCCGTTCCTGAAGCCACATATCCGATATATCTGCTCCAGTCAGCACTTTGACCATGATAGCCATGGAATATCAGAAGAAACGGAATCTTTCCTGTAACATTATCCGGAATCAATATCTTTGAATATATTCTTGCATTACCCATGCTGTTGAAATATAAGTCATAGCATCTGGCAAATGGTATATTAAAGTTTTTTTCTACCAGTTCATAATTTAAATCATTATTAAAATGTATCTCCGCTTTTCTTATCTCATTGTCCCAGAAGCTGTCAAAATCTCTGGGAAAAGGGCTTATTCCCCTATATTTCAGAAATTCTTCCTTATCCATAATTCCCCCCCTTTTATTTTTTATTTTCTATAGCATGTATAAATCTCTGTGCAATTTCCAGCGGTCTAGTTATTGCTCCTCCAACAACTACAGCAAAAGCTCCTAACTCAAGCATTTTTTTAGCCTGTGCCGGTTCATGTATCCTTCCTTCAGCTATGACGGGGATCTTCAGCTGTTCAGCCAGTCTTTTTACAAGCTCATAGTCAGGCCCTTCAAATTTTTCACTATATGGAGTATAGCCGCTCAAAGTCGTTCCTACCATGTCAACTCCTGCCTTTTCAGCATTGACCCCTTCTTCATAAGTGGAAATGTCTGCCATAAGAAGTATATCAGGATATTTTTCTTTTATATTCTTAATAAACTGATTTACCGTCTTTCCGTCAACCCTGTCACGCAAAGTACAGTCCAGTGCAATTATATCTGCCCCCGCTTCCATCAATTCATCTATTTCCTTCATAGTTACCGTAATATGCTGCGGAAAACCCTCATACTGTCTTTTTATAAGCCCTATTATAGGTAATCCTGTCTCCTTCTTTATTTCCTTTACATCTGTTATTCCATTTGTCCTTATGGCCACGGCTCCTGCTTCTTTAGCAGCCCGTGCCATCAGAGGCATCATAGTTCCGTTTTCAATATATAACGGTTCTCCCGGTAGTGCCTGACAGGAAACTATTAAGTTTCCTTTTATTTTTTTCAATAATTCTGTTTTCTCCATAAAATACCTTTCTCCTTCCTTCTATATGATACTATCTCCCTATAAAAGAAAAGGTGTTTATCAGCCGTTTCTATTTTTAAATAATATTGACTGGGCAGTATTTTGCTTCATTTTCATTGCTTCTTCTTTATTTTTCAGTGCATATCCTGTACATAGAACGTCAATCACGTATAACTGGGATATCTTAGCTATTAATGAACCCCCGTCAAGCAGAGTCTCTCTTCCGGCTGTAAGCAGGACATAATCTGCCAGCTGAGCTATAGGGGACATTATGTGATTAGTAATAGCTATTATCTTAGTCCTATTTTTCTTAGCTATTGTCAATGAATCTATGACATCCTGGGTAGATCCTGATAAGCTCAATGCTATTATTATATCCTTATTTGTTGTTATTGATGAATTCATAATCTGAAAATGGCTATCTGTAAAAGCATTTGCCACTTTTCCAAACCTCAGAAGCTTATTCTGAAGTTCTATAGCAGCTATCCCAGATGAACCTACTCCATACAGGAAAATCCTATCTGCTTTTTCAATACGTGCAATTGCTTTATCTACCTGCTTCCTATCAATTAACGATTTAGTATTTGATATAGTTTCATTTATATTAGCCTGGATGTTGTCTATATAATCTTCATAGGCAGTTTCTATCATAGGAAAATCCTCTTTTGCAATTTGTAGCTTTAAATCCTGAAATCCATGAAATCCTATTTTTTTTACAAATCTTACAATTGTTGCCTCCCCCACATTAATTTCTCCGGCTATTTCCTGTAACGACTGATAACTTATTTTCCCTTTTTTTTCAAATATGTAGTCAGCTATTTTCTTCTCCTGTTTGCTTAGCGAAGGATAAAAAGATTCTATAATATTTATATATTTCATATAAAGCACCTTCCATTAGGAAATTTCTCATAAACTGATGTTCTCCTCTGTGTCAATGTCAAATATATGTGCCTTGCCCGTATCAAACCTGAATA
>CAYYAV010000346.1:0-2137 GCA_964469865.1 uncultured Fusobacteriales bacterium
CACATTTTCACTCGATTCAGCATGAGGTATTGCAATATCTTTTGTTACTACCATGTACGAACCAAAATTTTTTATCAGAAATTTAATATCTTCTGAATACTTTATGTCTACCTTTCCATTTTCATGCAGTATCCTTACTCCCTCATCAATAACTTCTTCCCATCGTTCTATCTTCCGTTCAATGTATCTTATACTTTCTTTACTGAAAATATCTTTCAGATCTTCAGTTCTCCCATTTTCATCAGTAATTTCATTTTTTTTGAATTCAATTATTTTTTCTAACTCCCTTTCCAGCTTTTCCCTATTTTTTATTTCAGAATATTCAGATATGGTTCTCATAAGCTTATCTATATTTATATTTTTTCCCTTTTTTCCATTAAAATAACTATCCAGTTTTTTTATATCTTCTTCTATCAGAAAAGGCGAAACTTTTATTATATCAATATTAAGATTTTCCTGGATTTCTTTTTTTAAGTCTATTGTTGCTATAATTCCGTCATAGTTTGATAAATCCATATCAAATATTTCCAGATAGGAGACCACTTTAAGTTCTTCCAGTTCATACCGTTCTTTTAATTTGTGTACTAAGATTGTAGTCGTTCCATAACCGCCCACACACATTAGCAGGATTTTCCTGTTATGCTTTTTTCTTGCTCTGTTTCTTTCTATGGAAGCCTGAAAATGTACTGTAAATAAAATAATTTCTTCTTTTCTGAATTTTATATCTAGAAGCTTTTCAATTTTATTTACCTTTTCTTCCACTTTTTTCATTAATTTTTTATCCAGATAATTTTCTTCATTAAAATATACATCTATCCCTTCCAGTGTTATTTTATTCTTAGCTCTATATATAGCCGGTTTTACATGATTCAGCAATCCTTCCAGCAGTATCTTATCATTACTGAAAGAAATCTCGATTTCCTTTTCCATGTCAGAAATCATATTCTTTATTATCAAGTTAACCTCTATCCATTTTTCAAAAATTTCTGTATTATATGAATATGAAGAAAATCCTATAAAATAGTCTACCAACTGCAATTTTTCATTTTCACTGAAAGACCCATCACACAGTATTCCTATATTTCTATCTATTATATCGTATTCTTCAGTACCTTTCAGAAATTCCTTGTTTACATTTTCCTCTTCTAATTTTTTCCCCAATTTTACCCTAAGTATAGCTATCATTATATAAAGATAGAAAAAGCTGTATATCCTGCCATTCTCTTTCTTATCAATAATTTTATCCAGAAATCTTTTTATTCGCCTTTCATCAATAGAAAGTGTCTTTTCATTCAGAAATTTTATTACAACATTCTCTTTTATTCTTAATATCTTATCAGGGAAATATTTTAATAATATTTCGACAAGCATTTTGCGTATATCCAGCTCATCTATATTTTCTTCTGAAAATCCCGATGAAGACTTTCCCTTATATATTCCGTATCTGTCATCTATATATTTCAAGTCCTTTTTCAGTGTTGTCCTGCTCACTTCCAGTTCTCCTGATAATCTGTTAATATTCAGTTCATCATTAAGCAGTATCCTAAGTATTAACAGATCTCTCCGGTTCTCTATTGAAAGTTTTTCGATAGAAGTTAACAGGTAATCAAAATTCAGTGTTTCACTACTTTCTTCTAATTTTATATTCCCGTCAGTATTTAATATCCTACTTTTTATTCCTTTCACTGATAATAGAAAATTCAGATTTCCTATTTCATATCTGACTTTTCGTTCATTTATTCTTAAATCTCCTGATATTTCTTTAATTCTCCTATTTGGATTTTTTATAATATAATCATATACTTCTTTAGTCTTTGAATTTATATTCATATTTTTCCTCCAGACTTTCTTACTTTAATAATACCCTAGATTTATTAATAAAAAAGATACACTTTTTGTTAATATCCTTTTACAAAATATTTCAAAATAGAAGACTGTATCTGCATCTTCTGTATCTGTACTTAGCTTTACCATATATTTCACAAATCCTCTATACTTCTTTACCTTTTTTTCTCATTTAAAAATATATATGGGTAAATGAACGGCATTCAAATAAAAAACTACTCAATTTATAGAAAATTTCTAAAAAAATACTTGACAAAAATAAATATATAGCATATAATTCTTGAGTAAAGCA
>CAYYAV010000347.1:0-2131 GCA_964469865.1 uncultured Fusobacteriales bacterium
ATGAAGATATTATAATTGTAATGACTGTAAACAAGTTTTTAAGTATATCCAAGGCAGCAAAGATGATGTATACGGGGCAATCCAGCTTAAGTAAGAGAATTAAGGATATAGAAGACAGGCTGGGATACAGGATATTTGAAAGGTCTAAAGGAAAGAAGTCGGTCCAGCTTACTGAAAATGGAAGTAAGCTGATCCCTGTGCTGAAGGAGATACTGAACCTGTCATCACATGCTGTAAATATAGGGAACTTAAACACAAAATATAAAATAAGGATAGCAACATCTGACGGTCCGTATAATCTGGCTATAGACGATATAGTACTGGATCTGTACAAGGAAAATCCTGACTCTGAATTTAAGCTGAAGTCACTTTCATATAGGGAATGCATAGAGGTGGTAGCCGATGGAACAGTTGACATAGCATTTGTAGGGAACAATATATACAAGAAGGAGCTTAGTATAATCCCCCTCTATTCTGAGAAGATGGTATTCATATGTATGAAATCATGTAATTATGAGAAACCGTTGAATCTGAGAGGACTTAATGTGGATAAGGCAGTCTATTCATCATATTCTTCGGAGTTTTCTTCATGGTTCAGAAAGACTTTTGACCACAGGCATCCTCTAATAAGATGTGATCTGATTATGCAGGTAGCTAAATATATGAAGGAACTCAACCTGTGGTCCATTGTTCCGGTTTCAGCAGCAGAATACATAGCAAAATTTGTCGATATAGACATTATTGATATTGAAGGAGATATTCCAGACAGGATAATATACTATGCTGTAAAAAGCGGGGAGCTGTCTGAACCGGTCCAGAAGATTGTTAAGCTTATCATTGAAAAGCTGGAAGGCAGGAAAGGGATACAGCTGTTTAGGAAAGTCATATGATATATTACGGATTTTCTTTGTCTCTATTTCAAATATTCTTTTTAAGAATATAATATAGTAACTAATATCATTTTTCAAGATATATTTTGTGTGGTATACTTTAGCAAATAAAAAAATAAAAGATAGTTTCTGCATGAATTAAGAGGGGACAGACGGGCCTGAAATACAAAATGGATAGCATGGAATCTGAATGAGGGTATTTTAAATAATTTCAGGATAGGAAGTCAGGATAAAATTGAAAAATAGATAATAAAAACAGGAGGATAATTATGAGTGAGAAAACAGTAAAAAAATTCAGACTGTCCTGGGATTCTCCGATTGTACTGATTTTAGGTATAGTACTCGGAAGTTTCATAGGAATATTCTTTAAGGAAAAAGCCATTGTCTTAAAGCCCCTTGGGGATATTTTCCTTAATATGATGTTTATGATTGTGGTTCCGATGGTATTCTGTTCCATAGCAAGTGCCGTAGGAAATATGTCCAATATGAAGAGGCTTGGAAAAATTTTAGGTTCAACTATTACCGTATTTCTTATTACCGGAATAATTGCAGCCGTCTATGTAATAATAACTGTAAATATCTTCCCGCCTGCAGCAGGGACAAAGATTGCATTTGAGCAGACAGAAGCCTTAAAGAGTTCAGCTCCGGGAGAACTTCTTGTAAATACGTTGACTGTAAGTGATTTTCCTGCATTACTGAGCCGTAAAAATATGCTGCCCCTTATAATTTTTGCTATAGTCTTTGGTTATACGGTGGCACTTACAGGGGGAGAGGAAAGCCCCGTTGCAAGATTTTTAGATCAGATGAATGAGATAATGATGAAAATCGTGAACTTTATAATGCTCTATGCTCCGATAGGGCTGGGAGCATACTTTGCAGCACTTATCGGAGAATTCGGGCCTACCCTGATAGGAGATTATGGAAGGACGCTGGCCATATACTATCCCTTATGTGCACTGTATTTCTTCACTGCCTTTCCGGCATACAGTTTTTTTGCGGGAGGAAGAGAAGGGGTTCAGAGGATGTTTTCAAATATACTGCCGCCGGCAATAACAGCTTTTGCTACACAGAGCTCTGTTGCTACTATACCTGTAAATAAGAAGGCATGTAAGGAAATAGGAGTTCCGGAAGATGTTTCTGATATTGTACTTCCTATGGGAGCTACGATGCATATGGACGGTTCTGTCCTGTCATCCATTGTAAAGATAAGTTTCCTGTTCGGAATCTATGGAAAACAGTTT
>CAYYAV010000348.1:0-2131 GCA_964469865.1 uncultured Fusobacteriales bacterium
CAAAGTAAAAAGTTTCTAAAGTAACGCCATAACTGTTTCTTACTTCTTTTAAAGTAAGTATTACAGTTTTTAAAAGTTCGGCATCTTGATATTGTTTAGGCATGAATCAACATTAAATATCCAAACGTTCTTTTAAAACACCAACCAATTTTTCAACAGATTCTTTGTCAGGCATCACAATTACAACGCTATTGTTTATAGAACTCCCTTTGTGAATTTGTTTATTAAAATTAATTTCTATGCTACTTTTTGATTCAAACAAATCTTTAATATCCACCTCAAAAATTGTGGCTAGTTTGGGTATAAACTCTGATTTTACATCTGTCACTTCATTTTCCCAGTTGGCATACGTATTTTTATCAATTCCTAATAAGTCTGCCATATCACGCTGGCTGTATTTTGTTTTGCTTCTTATCTTCTTTAAATTAACACCAACTCCCATAATTAATTACTATAAAATTCATACAAACTTACCTAATTTTATAATTAAACTAAACAAACTATATAATTATCTTTACAAAAAAAAACATCTAATTCATACAATATGAAAAATCAAAAAAAATTCTTCTTTAATAAAGAAGACAATGCAATTAAAGAATTGCTAGACAATAAAAAAATGCAAAACATTGTAGGTGGACTCGAAGTTGATTATTCGAAAGCTGTTTACGGTGATACACATGGAAGCACAACTTACACAAGAATGAAACCTAAAAACTAATAAAAAACATTATTTCTTTTCTATTTTGTTAAATCAGCACATAAAAACAATACAAATTTACCTAATTTTCTAATTATAGAAAACAAACTATATAATTAATTTTGAAAAACAATATTTAATTTAAAGAATTATGAAAAAATTAAAAAAATTCTTCTTTAATAAAGAAGACAATGCAATTAAAGAATTGCTAGACAATAAAAAAATGCAAAACATTGTAGGTGGTCTTGAAGCTGATTATTCTAAGACTACTTATGCAGAAAGTACTGGTGTACCAAAACCAAAAATTGATAAACCAAGAAAAGACGACTAAGAAAATTAAAGAGAGCTAATAGCTCTCTTTTTAATATATAATTTTATGATTTGTACAAGTCTAGTAGTCAAAGTTGCAAGTAGATGTAATTTAAATTGCACTTATTGTTATGTATATAACAAAGGGGATGATAGTTATTTAAAACAACCAAAAATAATGAGCTCGTCAACTGTTAAAATTTTACTAAAAAGAGTTCATGAACACTGCATAAAAAATAGCATAAGTAAATTTCTAATTGTTTTTCATGGAGGTGAACCAATGCTTACAGGTATGAATTTTTATATTGATTTTTTAAGGCAAAACGATGTTTTATTTAAAGATACAGAAATAAAAATTGAATATGCGATGCAAACTAATGGCATATTATTAGATGAAAAGAATTTGAAAGTTTTAAAGGAGTTAAATATTCACGTAGGCGTAAGTTTAGACGGAACTATTGATTCAAATAATAATAATAGAATATATCATAATGGAAAAGGATCTTATAATGAAATATTAGATGGATTTATAAAAATAAAAGAAATATTTGGCAAGGATAATGCAAATTGTTTGTGTGTAATTGATATAAATCAAAACCCAAAAGATGTTTATATGCATTTTAAAGAAATTCAAGCAAATGAAGTTAATTTACTATTTCCTGACAATACTTATGAATCCAATACAATGCAAAATGGTCAATTATTTGCCTGGTTGAAAATTGTTTTTGATCTTTGGCATAATGATTTAGATTTAGACAAGCCCAAAATTAGGCCTTTTGTAGATTTTATTGGTTTATTACTCGGCGAAAGTAATTATGGGAATGAAATGTATGGCAAAAGACATAATAAGACATTAGTGATTGAAACCAATGGCAATATAGAAACAGTTGATACTTTAAAAATATGTAAAAATGGATTCACTAATACAAATTTAAATATTTTTGAAAATGAGTTAAATGAAATATATTCAAAAAATGAATTAGCATATAAGTACTATTATAGTCATTTTGATTTATGTAAAAAATGCAAGGATTGCATTTTAGAAGACATTTGCGGTGGAGGTTTTTTAGGTCATCGTTATTCAAAAAAGAACGAATTTAATAACACAACTATTTATTGTGAAGA
>CAYYAV010000349.1:0-2116 GCA_964469865.1 uncultured Fusobacteriales bacterium
AACTTGGAATTCCGGCACCTGAACATCATAAGGAAAAAGGACATCAGGACGAAGAGAAATTAAAGATGGAAATAAATGACTTCATACAGGGATTTAAATCTGTTTTATTGGCAACAGTAGATAAGGAAGGATATCCTGTTATAAGTTATGCACCATATTTAAGATATTTAGGTGATAACTATATATTTATAAGTGAGACAGGAGAACATTATAATAATCTGAAAGAAAACGGTAAACTTGAGATTTCATTTATAGAAGATGAATCAAGGGCAAATTCGGTTTCGTTGAGAAAAAGGGTAAAATATAGGGCTGTATCTGAGTTTTTATCAAGAAATGAAAAATTTGAGGAAATAATGGATGAATTTCAGAAAATAGATAATGTAATAAAGATAACCAGGACAATGAAAGACTTTTCATTAGTTAAGTTGAAATTTATAAAAGGAAGGTATGTCAAAGGTGCAGGAAGGGCTTTTGATATAACGGAAGATAAAAGGATAATTGCATTAACAGAAGATACTCATGGCCATAGACAATAATAAAAGGTTATAAATAATAAATTTAAATTGCTATAAATCAGGAGAGAAAAATGACGAAAACAGATGGAAAAGATTTGGTTATTCAAATGCCTGAACATCCTAATAAGAAAATTCATATGGGACATACTGCAGGAAATGATGACGGAAAATTGACTGAATCTGAGGAAAAGGGGGATTTTGAAAAAAGATTCAAGTCTCATGCCGATTCAAATAGGCTAGTATCAAGTTATTTCAGAAGAAGCAAAAAAATGATAACAGAAGATGGACTGTTAAAATTTCTTGAAAATACAGCAGAAGATGAAAAAGGAGTAATATATGTCCATATTCCGTATTGTGATAAAATCTGTTCATTCTGTAATCTTAACAGGAAACAGCTGGACAATGACTTGGAGGAGTATACGGATTTTCTTGTATCAGAATTTGAAAAATATGGTAAAACTTCATATATGAGAAGTAAGAAGATAGAAGTAATTTTTTTTGGTGGAGGGACTCCTACCATATTAAAGGAGCATCAGCTGGAGAAAATATTAAAAAGTATACATAAAAACTATAATTTATCAGAAAATTGTGAATTTACTTTTGAGACAACTTTGCATAACTTAAATACTGCTAAATTAGGAATTATGGAGAAATATGGTGTAAATAGACTCAGTGTGGGGATACAGTCCTTTTCTCCCAAAGGGAGAAGTGTACTGAACAGAACCTTTTCAAAAGAAGATACAATAAAAAGGCTAAAGAAGCTGAAGGAAAGCTTTAAAGGAATGGTCTGTACAGATATAATATACAATTACCCTAAACAGACTATAGAGGAAGTAATTGAGGATGCAGATATTATAGCTGATATGAAGATAGACAGTACAAGTTTCTATTCTTTAATGATACATGAAGGGTCACAGATGTCAAGGGATATAGTGGAGAATACTCTAGAGCTGGACTATCAGCTCGAAAATGACAGGGCTCTTCATCATGCGTTTTTAAACAGGCTTCTTGAAACAGGAGAATATGAAGTGATGGAGCATACAAAAATAGTGAGGAAAGGAAGGGATAAGTATAATTATATAAGGTATACGCATCAGGCAAGAGATATTCTGCCTATAGGAGTGGGGGCAGGCGGAAAATTGGGAGGGATTGATATTTTCAGAATGAATCAGGAAAGAACTTTCTACATGACATATGAGGATGAGGAAATATCCAAAGAAGAGCGGAAGTTTAAAAGAATAAGCGGACTGCTTCAATATCCAAAAGTCTATTTTTCCGATTTGAAGAGATATATTTCAGAAGAAATATTCAATGAAGTATACAAGATATTTAAGAACTTTGAAAAAAAGGATTATATGAAAGTGTATGAAACTTATGTGGAACTGAGTGTGGAAGGAATTTTCTGGGGAAATAATATAGCTGACGTGATTCTAAAAAAATGTCTGGGAGGATATATAAATGAAAAAACTGGTAGTATTTTCAACATTGACAGGGAACACGGAAAAAATAGCTAATGCTATATTTTCTGTAATCGAAGGGGATAAAAAGATTTTGAGCATAAAAGATATACATAATATAGATATTGATGACTATGATAGAAT
>CAYYAV010000350.1:0-2112 GCA_964469865.1 uncultured Fusobacteriales bacterium
CCTTTATCATTTATCAGTTCAATTCCCTTTTCTATAAGTTCTTTCCTTAAATCTCCATGATGATATTCTTTTTTTTTCATTCCCAGTTTCTCCTTTCTATATTATTTTTCTCTAAGTGAAAATTTGTTATACGGTGGTTTTAGTGCTTTCTGGCTAAATAAAAAGTATATATCCGCATTTTCACTTTAAATTTATATTTTATTATAACATATAATCTTAACACTGTAAAGATTATATGCAAAAAAAATTATCTAAAACAAACTATACACAATTAATAGCATTATTTTAGATAACTTAATTTTTTTATTTCAATGCTTGCTATTCCTACTGATTTCTATCTTCCTTATTCTTCATTTTCACTGTTCCACCTGTATTTTTTCAAATTTATCCTGTTGTCCTTATCAAATTTTATCCCTTCTTTTTCCAAAAGGTATTTCTGTACTTCATTTCCACCTTCTCCAAAACTTTTTGCCAACTCTCCCAGACGGTTTACTATTCTATGACAAGGTACATCATCATAGGGACAACTACTCATCGCATATCCTACAACTCTTGACAGTCTCGGATTTCCTATCATACAGGCAATCTGTCCATATGTAGCTACTTTACCTTCAGGAACTTTTCTTACTAGACTATATACCAGTTCAAAAGTATTTGTTCCTTCCTTTTCTTTCTTACTTTCCATTTTTCTATTCCAATTTTTAATTCCTGCTTGTCTCATCATCCTCCAAATTCCTCTCAAGCACATTATACAACTGCTCCATTCTCCATTGTTCCTCATAATCCATATTAGGATTGTTAAAGTAATATTCTTCTATAATAGGAAGAAAAGTTTCTGACAGTTCCCTGCTTCCTATCCATTCGTTTATCTGATTGTTAAATTCAGGATTTTCTGAAAAAGAATGCTTAAAATAAGTATAGTCACTAGTATAGTAATACATAAGTTCTTCAAGATGTTTTAATGCATTTATCCTGTTTGATTTTTCAGTCCATATATCCATATTTAGCAGATGGTCTGTTTTCATTCCAGCCAAATCAAACATCAATATATAATTGGATATATTTTCCACTATTTTTATCTCATGATCTGTATTCAATACATCTATAACAAACTGAATAGAAAATTTTTTCATAAATTCCAGTTCTTCTTCTTTCCAGATTTTTCTTTCAAAATGGCATTTATCAAGGTTAAGAGAAGTATCCAGCCTTATGTATTCATAGTTAGCACACAATTCTAATATTCTTGGAAGAAAATGTTTTATTTCATATCCTATTTCATCATAATTAACAGCTTCAAGATACTCATATAAAAGTTCCCGGCTTATTTCCCTTATAGGGACTGTTATCAACCTCTCTACATTTTCTTCTGTTATACATACAGGACATGTACATACACTTAACTTTCCTTCCAGATTATAAGAAAACAATGTGTATGCTTCCTTCAGAAGTATTTTCATTTCATTACTAAGTTCAGGTTTCTGTGGCTTTTCAGGTCTTGTTTTTATCTTGCACTTTTTCATCTCTTTTTCCTACATTTTCCAGTCTATTTCTTCTTTTCCTAGTTCGCTTAATATTTCATTGGCTTTTCTGAAATGACCACATCCAAAAAAACCTATATTTGCTGTTAATGGACTAGGATGCACCCATTCAAGGATTTATTGTCTTTCAGTATCTATGAGCCTTTTCTTACTTCTTGCATTATTTCCCCATAAAATAAATATTAAAGGCTCTTTCCTTTTATTTAGATACTCTATCACATTGTCTGTAAATATTTCCCATCCTATTTTTGAATGGGAATTTGCATTTTCAGCTATTACCGTCAAAGCAGTATTAAGAAGCAGTACCCCTTGTTCCGCCCATGGAACAAGATATCCGTTTTTACTCATTTCATATCCATATTCTGCATGGATTTCCTTATACATGTTCTGCAGCGAGGGAGGCAGCTTTATCCCTTTCTTTACTGAAAAAGCAAGCCCATGTGCCTGATTTATCCCATGATATGGATCTTGTCCCAAAAGGACTATCTTACAGTCCCTGTAACTTGTCAGCTTAAATGCTGTAAATATTTCCTCTGGTTTAGGATATATAGTCTTTGTCTTATATTCATTCATC
>CAYYAV010000351.1:0-2107 GCA_964469865.1 uncultured Fusobacteriales bacterium
TTACACTTGTTGCTGTCCCTGTTGCACTGTCAAAGTTATCAAAAGTCTTAAATGTATATCCAAGATTATTGTTTAAAGCTTCATCAACCTGTTTCCCTACAACAACTGTACCATCTATCTTAGGAACTAATTGTTGTATTACCTATCTGTGTTAATGCTCTTGTTGTCGAATCTATTGGAACTCTTGAATAATAAGCACCATGTCCGTTTACTCTTCCGTAAGCATTTATATAACCCTCTGAATTTTTATGTACTACTGCTATTCCATTTTCTGTCTGTACTAATATCTTACCATTTTCATTCAAACTAGTTATTGTTGTTTTATCAGTTGTACCAGTTGAACTAGTCCCTAAATTAGAATTGAACATTCTTACATTCATTCCTAAATCCGATTAAAAATTTCCAACTGCAACTTATCGAATAACCTTTACTTTCTGTATTTGTTGTATCTTGTAAGCTTTCTACCATTAAATCTCCTTATTTCCCTGATACACTTCCCTGAACTTACATCCACTCCTCTTAATGAAAATTATTTCATTTACTCTATCTCAAATCTCCCCCATTTTTATATAAAAATACTATTTTTGCTTTAAATATCTTATTTTTAATTCACTACATCATTATCCTTTAAATTATATTTTTCAACATAGCCTTCCATCATTTTTACAGCTATTGGCCTATTAGATATTCTTGCAAACTCAATTACTGTTAACCCCCATTTATCCTTTACCAAAAGAGGTAGCTCTGGTTGAGAAAATATTAACTGATACAATGGTATCATCTTTATTTCAGGTCTAACATTACCTAAAAGTGGCTTAAACGAAACCGTCCTTTCATTTTTATATTAAGTCTAATAGTGGTTTATATTTTTTATTCATTTCACAAAATTCTTCAAATGGAAATTCTAATTTCTCATTAAATATAATATATACTCCGTTTTTTAGTGATTCTATTTTTACCGCCTTTCCCGTAAGTCTTTTTATTATCTCATTTCTTGATAATTTTATAACTTCATCACACATTAAATCGCTAAAATACATCACAGGAAGCAATGTAAACAGATTTACTCCAAGCTCATTTGGACGTATTCCTTGTTCAAATAACTTGTTAAAATCTGGATTTTTTGTAGGTTGATTGTATAAATAAAGCCTTGTTTCAGGAGTAGTTCCTTCCTCGTGTGCTCCTACATATGGAATATATACATCCGCAATATAAGGGTCAAATATTTCAATTACTTTCGGCAAATCTTCAAATATAATTTTTTCATAATTTATAAGTTTATATGATGATTTGAACTCATACCTCAACTCTTCCCAACCATGTTTTTCTGAAAATTCACTTCTCCATAGATAGTCGCCTTTTATTGAAACGCCTTTTGTTTTTATATTTTTAGTTCTATAAAAGGCACTTACATTAACTCCAAAATCAGGTACATCAGGTATTTCTGTATCTTTTAATCCTAAAGGAGCTTCTAAATTAGAAAGCCCTTTCATTATTTTTTTATGTCTTTCTTCCACAGTTTCATTCATATAACCTCTTCGATACATTCTGATACTTCTTTTTTTTATTTCTAGCATTTTTTATAAAATCTCCTTCTATATTTTTACGGTCTTACTCTAATAATATCAATTGTATTTTTATATTTTGAATTATCTTTTAACCATTCTCTAAATTTATTTGCTGCATTTTCATTTGGAAACTCATAAATCATTTTTACATCAGGATTCTGAATTTTTGTTACATTTATTCTATCAAATGTCACTGTATAGTTATCCATAGCCTTTTCATTCCAATAAGGAATATTTCTTTTAGCATCTATTAAATATGTTTGATTATCTATAACTTCTATTCCATCAAATTTTATAAAATTCATTCCTCTTGGATTCGAATTATTATATCTCAATGCCGGAATAATATTTTTCGGTTCTCTATTTACTTTTGCATCATTGAACCTGTAGTTCCCCACTGAAATTCTTGTGCATTTTGCTTTCCAGCAGGAGTTTCATACATATATTCAATACCTCTATTTGGTGTCGCATTTGTACCTCTTCCTAATTGATTTAATTGGCTTGCTGTATAAATTGGTCTACCTTGATAATATAAATCA
>CAYYAV010000352.1:0-2101 GCA_964469865.1 uncultured Fusobacteriales bacterium
CTCTTGAATATGCTGTACCCAATAAGTCTGAATACCACCTTCAACTACTGCAGGACCAAATATGAACGGAGTATATACAAAGTGATGTAATCCTGTAGGTATAAGTATTCTTTCAAGGAATGTATAAATCCATACTCCGAAAGCTCCTGAAGCCACTAGAAGTCCTTGAAGGTGAAGTATCCCTAACTGAACTTTTGGCCATACTAGAACTGTTATCAAAGCACAAGGAATCATTGCAAAGAATCCAACGATATATACAAATACTGACCCCTGAAATACTCCCAGAAAATCAGGTAATTTCTTTTCAAAGAATTTATCATGTATATAGACTGATATTGCCGCTATTATAATTGCCCCAAATAAATTTGTGTCCAATGTCTTTATTCCGGCTATTGTTGTAAGTCCACTTGTCCCTCCTGTTGCCTGATTCATATCAATACCGAAATTCCATAACGTTAATAATGCTGCAACAAAATAGTTAAAAGTACAGTATAATACGAAAGTCTCCATACAAGCCCTTGCATTTGCCTTCTTAGCCAGACCTATAGGCAATCCTATTGCAAATAGTAAAGGCATCTGTCTAAATACAGTCCATCCTCCTTCTTCCACAAGCTGCCAGAATTTAAACCAGTTTGTTTCAGGATTTGCTATGCTCCCCACTATCGAAGGATTTTTCAGAACTGAAGTTATTCCTACTACTAGCCCCGTAAAAGCAAATAACAGTACAGGAGTCATCATTGCCCCACCGAAACGCTGAATTTTCTTTAACATAAAATTTTACCTCCTAAAAAATATTTATTATAATTATTATTATTTCCTTATACATTTATACCCTATCTTTTCGATTTTGTCAATACTTTTACGTAAATGTTTTTGTTTTTTTAAAATTATATAAATACTATATCAGACCTCTTATTCTATAACCAGTTCTACCTCTACTCCATAGTGATCTGATATTACAGGTCTGTTTTTCCCATTAAATATGGCAGTACTTTTGAGTACTCTAACTTTCCTGTCTATAAAGATATAGTCTATCCTTTTTTTCCCCATATCATTATCCCATCCATGGATATTCTTAGAAACTGTTATCCCACTGTCCTTTTCTTCAGCCATCTCATAAGTATCATATAGTCCCTGTTCCTTTATTTTTTCATAATCTTCTGTAGAAGAAATAGCATCTGTATTAAAATCTCCCATGAGGACTTTTATTACGTTATTCTTATTTCTGTTCAGTACAGTCTGAATATTATCTATCATATTTTCATCTTTATTTGTAGGCAGATTCATATGACAGCTGTAAAACTCCATTTCATGTCCTTTGTACTCTATTTCTGCACTTATAATCTTCCTGGAAGATATAGATCTCACAGTATGGGATCTTGTACAGTAGAAGTCATCTGTATTCTTCAGTTCATGTTTAGTAAGTATCCCTATCCCTTCATCATAAATCCCATATCCTATATGGGAATTACTCCAGTGATAGTAATAGACTGTATCAGTATATTCAGCAATCTTATTCAGAAGTATCCATCCGTAATTGTCTTCCCTTATATCTGAATATACGACAGGACTGGTCATAATCTGATTGACTTCCTGCATTGCCACCACATCGTAATCGTTTTCTGCTATAGTTCTCGCCAGAATATCTATTTTTTCCAGCTGATTTTCTTCTATCCACGAATGGACATTAATTGTGAGCAGTTTCATAATTATCCCTTCACTTTCCATATCTCGCTTTCATATTGTCTAATTGTCCTATCTGATGAGAAAAACCCTGCTTTTGATATGTTCCTGATTACCTTTTCATACCATAGTTCCTCATTTTCATAATCTTCCAGCAGCTGTTCCTTAATTTTGTAGTAATCCTTTAAGTCAATCAGTGTCATAAACCAGTCTTTTGTCACAAGTTCATTATATAACCGTTCAAGTCTTTCCTTATTACCGAGCCTAACAACTTCATCTGATTTTATAAAGTCTACAACTTCCTTAATTTCCTCATCTTCATAATATTCTTTTGAAACATATCCTTCTGTTTCATACAATTCTATTATTTCATCACTCTCCTTACCGAAAATATAGACATTTTCCCTTCCTGCAAGTT
>CAYYAV010000353.1:0-2052 GCA_964469865.1 uncultured Fusobacteriales bacterium
CATATTACTGAAAGTATGAAGAATAATAAAGAATTTTTCCTGAAAAGCCTTTCTAAATATATATATGTTAACAGGATATTACCTTTACATAATGGAATGAAAGTTTTTGCTGAAGATGTTTATAATCTTATAGAAAAAGTAAAGATAGCTTCTAAAAAATTCACTCATGATGATATTTCTACATATACTTATAAATTTATATTTGATGAAAAGCTTAAGTTTGTTGATAAAGGGAAGGCAACCGAAGAATTTCTTGATCTTATAGGCGGTAAAATAGAGACTGTAATGATAGATGAGTTTCAGGATACAAGTGTGCTTCAGTGGAAAATACTAAAGCTCCTTATTTCGGGAGCCAGAAATGTAATATGTGTTGGAGATGAAAAACAGAGTATTTACCGATGGCGTGGAGGAGAGAAGGAATTATTTGAAAAATTGGAAAAAATAATAGATGGAAAAGTTGAAAATCTGGGAAAATCATACAGGAGCTACAAGGAAGTTGTTGATAATATAAATAATATATACAAAGCTTACAGTAAAGACTGGAATTATATTCCTGTTGAATATAGAGAGGATGATGAATATCAGGGAGGATATTTCAAATATTTTATTAATGAAACAAATAAAAAGGATAAAAGAGACGACTGTAAAGACATCAGAGGTTATCAGGTTATTATAGATATGATAAAGAATGGGGAAATAGAGAACCTTGGAAAAAGCTGTATAATATGCAGGAAAAATGATCATCTGAATGAAATAGCTGAAAGACTTAATGAAGAGGGTATTCCCTATACACTATCCAGTAATGCATCAATACTCGAACACGGGGCTATAAAACCTATATACAGGCTTATGAAGTACTTTCTTTTCAATAATCCCATATATCTTCTTGAATTTATGAGATCGGACCTTATAGGATGCCTTAATAGCCATGTGAAATATATACTAGAGAATAAAGATGAAATAACGAGATACATAAATGGCTATGGTGAAGATAATTTTCATGATTTTGTAAAAAATAGCAGTACAAAAGTACAGCTGTACGAATATAACAGAATAGAAATAATTGAAAGAAATGGACTGTTATTTTCAGAGATCCTTCTCAAGATAAGGAAACTGAAGAAACTATCAAAAAAATTGAATGAGATATATCATAAGGAGAATTTTTCAAGAGAAATAATTGAAAGCCTTGACCTGATAAAATATTATTCTACAAATAGCGATATAAAGAATATTTTCAACTTCTTCAATATTCTGAAGGGATATAATACCCTATTTGAATTTATAACCTATATGGATGGTGAAAAGGATAGGATAACTCAGACGAGCAGTGAAGAAGTAGATGCTATAAACCTTATGACAATACATAAATCTAAAGGGCTTGAGTTTGACACGGTATTTTATTATAAGAAAGATAGTTTCCATAAAAGAGATAATGATGAAATTACACAGTATCTTAAATATGACAATAATTTTGATAATGTAGAAAAATTTCTCATAGTGCTAAAAAAATATAAAAAGGTATTTATTGACGGATATTACCGTGATTTAAAAGAAGAAATTGAACGAAAAAAGGAAATGGAGGAAATAAATGAAGATTATGTAGCACTTACAAGGGCGAAAAAAAATTTGATTCTTGTATTTGATGTTCTAATGAAGGATGAAAGCTATGTAAACGGGCTGGCAAATCGTTTAGTCAGCCTATATGAAATGAAAGAGTTTTCGGTAGGTAAAATCATAGAGAGCAGAAAAATGGATGCAATTTCCGATATAGAAAGCTACAAGTATCTGGATAGGATAATTCCATATTTTTCAGACAATGTTGTTAGAATAGTTAAAAGTGAGCATAAAGTAAATCTGGAAAAAGAATTTATGAGAAAAAAAGGGCTTGCTATACATTATTATTTTGAACATATATATAATAATCTGGCAGAAGACAGTAAAATAGCAAAATCCGCCCTCTTAAACAGATACGGAAATCTATTAGGGAAAAAGGTCCTTTCAGATCTTATTGAAAGGATTGAAAAATTTACTTTAGAGAGTAAAAAGTTATAC
>CAYYAV010000354.1:0-2048 GCA_964469865.1 uncultured Fusobacteriales bacterium
AAATTATTATTTTGATAACATTTTTTATTTTTGAAATATATAACAAGATATGTTTTTAACTAAAAGATTGATAAATAAGGAAAATTTTGCTATAATAATTCCAAGGAAATAAGAATGTAGGAGGGAATATATAATGAATATAGTAGTTTTCGATGCAAAGCCTTATGATATTGAGTTTTTTGAAAAATGGAATAAGCAGTATGGGGCAAAAATTACATATTATAGTGAAAAACTGACATTAAAAACAGCAGCAGTTCTGACAAAGTATCAGGATGTTGTCTGCACATTTGTCAATGACGATTTGAATGAGAAAGTAATAGGAATATTGTCCAGAAATGGGGTCAGGGCAATAGCAATAAGAGCTGCCGGATATAACAATGTAGATATCAGGGCTGCATATCATAACAGAATTACTGTTTTCCGGGTACCTGCATATTCACCATATGCTGTTGCAGAACATGCTCTTGCATTGTTAATGACTGTAAACAGGAAGACTCATAAAGCATATAATAGAACAAGAGAAGGGAACTTTAGCCTTGTAGGATTGACAGGAATTGACTTGAACGGGAAAACAGCAGGAATAATAGGGACTGGTAAAATTGCCAGAATTTTCATAAAAATTTTAAATGGTTTAGGAATGAAAGTTATTGCTTATGATAAATTTCCAAATGAACAGGCTGCGAAAGAGGAAAATTTTACTTATGTTCCATTGGAAGAAATTTTTGAAAAATCAGATGTGATTTCTCTTCATTGCCCATTATTTCCTGATACTAAGCATTTAATAAATACAGATAGCATATCCAGGATGAAGGATGGTGTCATAATCATAAACTCTGCAAGAGGAGGGCTGATAGATACCGAGTCCCTGATAATCGGATTAAAAAACAAGAAAATCGGAGGAGCAGGACTTGATGTATATGAAAATGAAAGAGATTACTTCTTTGAAGACGAATCAGGAACAGTTCTAGAAGACGATATATTAGCTAGACTTCTTACATTTAACAACGTCGTAGTTACATCACATCAGGCTTTTTTAACTGAAGAGGCATTGAATAATATAGTTGAAACTACATTAAATAATATTTTATCGTATGCTAAGAAAGAAGAACTTGTAAATGAAGTATGGTATAATACAGAAACAAAAAAAATAGTTGAAGGATTAAAACCTAAGAAATAATAAATATTGATATATAACAATAAGAAAATTATATCTCCGGGTATAATTTTTTTATAGAAAAGGGAAAAATATGGATCTGTTTGAAATAAGAAAAATAAATGAAAAAAATGAGCTAGATATTAAAGAAATCAGGAGGCATCTTTGACCTAAAAAGTTTAAATATGAAGATAAGCGAGCTTGAGAAGGAAGTTTTTAAGGATGAATTCTGGAATAGGGCAGACAGTCAGGAAGTTTTAAAAGAAATGACAGTTTTAAAAAAATCAGCTGAAGAATACAATAATCTGAATAATATCAATGAAGATGTCCAGATGCTTATTGAGTTTATAGAAATGGGAGACACTTCTTTTGAAGAAGAACTTAAGCAGAAGATAGGGGATCTTGAAACTGAAATACAGAATTTTAAGATAAAGCTTCTACTGGATGAAAAGTATGATGTAAATGATGTAATATTGACTATAAATTCAGGTGCAGGAGGAACAGAAGCATGCGACTGGACAGAAATGCTCTATAGGATGTATGACAGATGGTCTTCTCACAATGGCTTTAAAGTAGAGATTCTTGATTCTCTCTCAGGTGAAGAGGCAGGAATTAAGAGTATAACATTAAATATAAAAGGAAATTATGCCTACGGTTATCTGAAAGGAGAAAAAGGGGTTCATAGACTTATAAGAATATCACCTTTTGACTCGAATGGAAAAAGGCATACTTCTTTTGCTGCAGTAAATGTTGTTCCTGAAATAGAAGACAATGTAGAAGTAGAAATAAGAAATGAAGATATTAAGATAGACACTTACAGAGCAAGTGGTGCAGGAGGGCAGCATATAAATACTACTGATTCGGCAGTAAGGATAACGCATATTCCTACAAATAC
>CAYYAV010000355.1:0-2045 GCA_964469865.1 uncultured Fusobacteriales bacterium
CATAATTACCTCTCTTTTTATTGTTTTCGTCTTTTCCTTTTCAAGTTGTGCTTTTATCTGTTCGGCAATTGCACGTATAACCGGCACTGTAACGGAATTCCCGAACTGTTTATACAAATGTGTATCGGCAACTACCAACTTAAAATCATTTGGGAATCCCTGAAGTCTTGCCCATTCTCTCGGAGTCATCTTTCGAATATATTCTCTATTAACCTCGCCTTTTATATGGGTAATAGGTGTAAAATCAGTTAAACGTTCATCAATTATAAGATTTCTTTCTCTTCCCATACCTCCACAGACAATAGCACCTGCCACGGAATCAAGTTCTCTAATTTCATATCCGAATCCGTTTCCCTTTGAAGCATGTCTTTCTTTATGTCTTTTTAACGAAGTTAAATAAGCAGTAGATAAATAATACTTGGGCGATACTTCATCCTCTTCCACTATATCTTTTATCACCTTTGTATCATCTGTTTTTTCAGGGAATATAAATCTTTCAGGTGCTATATCTTTCCTGAATCCGACAATGTAAATCCTCTCCCTATTTTGTGGAACACCGAAATTCTTACTGTTTAATATTCTGTAAAATACAATATATCCTAAATCCTCTAAAATACTTTTTATAACATTAAATGTGCGACCTCTGTCATGGTTAACAAGATTCTTTACATTTTCACAAAATACAACCTTCGGTTTATGATATTTAATAATCCTTGCTACATCAAAAAATAACGTACCTCTTGTATCTTCAAAGCCTTTTTTTTGTCCTGCAAGAGAAAAGGCTTGGCAAGGAAATCCCGCAAGCAATACATCGTGGGCAGGGATATCTTTCTCATCAACTTTAGTAATATCCCCGGCTACATCCAACCCGTCATTAAAATTCGCTTTATAAGTTTCTACCGCTTTTTCATCCCATTCACTTACAAAAACTGTTTTAATATCATCTTTGAATGCCTGATCAAAACCGAGCCTTATTCCTCCAATCCCTGCAAATAAATCAATAAATTTATACATCTTTTCTTCCTTTTTCATATCTTCTATATTGCAATCCAACTTCTCACATATTCTACCTAAAATTTCAAGTCTTACAGGCTCATTACGTCCCATTATTGAAATTGTAGACGGTCCAGTTTCTATCAAATCGCCTTTATTCATATCCCTATCGATTAACAACTTCCATAGTTTATTGTATGAAAATTTCATAACACTCCTCTTTTCTATTTGTTCGTATAGAAATTCTACATAATATTATAGCATAATTTCTTTTAAAATAAAATCCGGTTTTATCTTTCATTCTCTCTATTTTTAAAAGTTGTAAAATAAAGCGACACTATTAGAAATAAAAAAAAAATCATAAAAGTTTTCTATGGTATGATTAATTTATCACAAGAAATCAAAGGAGAAAACTAATATGGCTCATAAACATTATACAACAAAAAGAAGGAAAGGGCAACACCTAAAACTAATAGAGAGAGGAAAAATAGAGGCTCTTATTAAATCAGGAATGTCAAAAGTTCAGATAGCACAAGAACTGGAGTTAAGTGTAAGAACTCTTCACCATGAAATAAAAAGGGGGACGGTCACACTTTTAAATTCTGACTTGTCAACACGTGAAACCTATTCGGCGGAGCTTGCCCAGTCAAAGTATGACAAGGCTACAGATAATAAGGAAACTGGAAAATAGGACATCCTGGCAGACGCTAGAAGCGATAAAGGGAGTAAATTTATGAAAGTGGAGGAGATAGAAGAAATGAGGGTAGAGTATTTTTATGCCCACAGCTTCTGTTCATGGAAACGTGGGAGCAACGAAAATAACAATAGGCTGATAAGAAGATTCATACCGAAAGGGATGGAAATGACAGGGATAATAGAAAAGGAAGTAAAACAGATAGATGGATGAATAATTATCCTAGAAAACTTTTTAATGGAAAAAACTCGAATGAAATGTATGAAATTGAGTTAAAACAATATATTTCATGAGAGTGTCCAGAATTTTGTGTAAACCTCTAAATAATATATGGTAGAATAACTATATAATATTTGGA
>CAYYAV010000356.1:0-2039 GCA_964469865.1 uncultured Fusobacteriales bacterium
AAGACTTGGATCTATTGAAGGAGTAATATTTATAAAAAAATTCCTATATGTTTCTTCTTCATATATTCTTCTCAGATCTACAGGAACTCCTATTACTATCTGCTGCTTAGAGTCATGATATTTTTCTACCAGGATTTTAAAATAGACCCCCAGAAGGTATTTTCCTACTGTAGTCCCATATTTTTTACTTTCCGCCTTCAAGATTTTTAATGATATTTCTCCTGTTGTTATATAATACTGCCCTTTTTCCAGTATCTCTAAAGGAAAATGAAATGCCTTCTTTACAGTATTTTCCTTATTTACTTTTTTCATATATTTAGCATACAGATCTACATAGCTGCTCTTTTCAGTATTTTCAGTGGCTCCTTTCCTTATTTCATTTTTTTCATGAATATATTCGTTTCCTGCCTGGACAGTTTCCTGATTATTAGAATAAGCCTTATCCAGATATTCTTCTATTAAATCCTTAAAAAAAATTACAGCTCCTATACCGTCTGTTAAAAAATGTGCAATTTCTACTGAGATCTTATTTCTGTAAAAAATTATTCTAAGAGGGTCCTTCTTTTTTATATCCGTACAAGGATAAGTATTTTCTATTTCCACAGAAAATGGTGTCTTTTTATGTTGCAGATAATTCCAGAATATACCCCTTTTTAACTCCGAGTTGAAAAAAGGATATTTCTTTTCCAGTTCTATAGCTGCTTCCTTCAGTATTCTTTCATTTATCTCACTACATAGCAAAACGGACAACCGGAAACATGTTGTCCTTCCTTCACTTATAATAGATGAATATGTTTTTGCAAAAGCATCCAGGCTATACCATTCTTTTTCTTTTCCACTTTTTATCTCCATTTCTTTTTTCCTCTGCCCATCTTATTTATTCAGGTATTTTATCAGTCCTTCATACCTCTTTTCAGCTTCTTTGTACCCTATCATATATACTTTTTCCAGTTTTTCCCTGTTCTTTTCGATTCTTCCAAGGTTCAATGGTTTTTCAGGCTGAATTATGAAGATATCCCCTTTTTTCTCAAGTCCATATATATATTCCAGTGTCTCATTATACCTTTTATATCTTGTATTCATAAGTTCTACAAATTTTGGATATTTTCTATATCTGACTGCTGATATTTTCCCAAGCTTACTCTGTCTCTTCCTATACTTCTCATCCCTTGTAAGAATAAGTATGTTCTTTCTGTTGCCATTTTCTATGGACTTCTTTAAAGGAACAGGATCTGAAACTCCACCGTCAAGATAGAGCTCTCCTCCTATTTCCACCATTCTTGACAGAAATGGTAACGAAGCTGACGCCCTTATATATATCAGTTCCTTTATAGCATCCTTTACATGGGGATATTCAGGTTCCCCGGTTCTCACATTGGTAATTACTGCCTGGAATACAGTAGGATTCTTCATATATGTTTCATTATCAAAAGGATTGAACTCCTCTACTATTTTCCTGTAAGAATAATCTACATGAAAGAAATCCCCCGTGGTTATCAGATTATAAAAACTTGCATATTCCTTTTTATCTATATGGTCTGCTATGGCATCAAATCCTCTCCTATATTGCTTAGACATGTAACTTGCCCCTAGACATGCCCCTGCCGAAACCGCTATACAATTGTCTACATTAATATTCTTTTCTAAAAAGAAATCAAGTACACCAGCCGTAAATATTCCCCTCATTCCTCCCCCTTCCAATACAAGTCCTGTCTTATTGCTGTTTTTTCTTTCCATTTTTCCCCCATTCTCTCAATCCTTAAATACTATCTTTATCTCATCTATGTCTATTCTAAGATGTACCATTTCTACCCCGGCATTCTCAAAGATCATTCTCGAAGCCTTTGTAGAGTCCAGTTCCTTATGCTTGTCAGAATAAAATACTACTTTTCTTATCCCGGCCTGTACTATTGCCTTGGCACATTCATTACATGGGAAATGGGTCACATAAATCGTACTGTCCTTCAAGGATTTAATACTGTTTAAAATGGCATTCAGTTCCGCATGTACAACATACGGATATTTTGTATTTAAAAAAT
>CAYYAV010000357.1:0-2037 GCA_964469865.1 uncultured Fusobacteriales bacterium
GAAAACCTTCTTAATAAGCAAAAACAAGAACTCGCTGTAATTCAAGTAGAAAGAAGAAGAATATGAATTACTGAAAAGGATAAGAGAAGAAAATGATGAACAGGCAAGACAATTATTAATATTATCTAATCTAAGGCTTGTCATAAGTACAGCTAAAAAATCTTTAGGAAATGGATTGCCGTTAATTGATCTGATAAGTGAAGGGAATATAGGACTGATAAGGGCAATCAATAAGTTTGACTATGAAAAGGGCCATAGATTTAGTACTTATGCTGTATGGTGGATAAAACAGGCTATAAAGAAAGCTATAATAAATACAGGAAGGGATATAAGAATCCCTTCATATAAATACGAACAGTTAGCTAAAGTAAACAAAGTCATAACGGACTATATAGCTAAATATGGTGAGGAACCCAGTACAGAATATATTGCCAGGGAAGTAGAACTGAAAGAAAGTAAAGTAATCCTATTGATGAATGAATTTCAAGATGTAATGTCACTTAATGAATCTATAGGTGATAATATTTATCTTGAAGATGTTATTGGC
This sequence comes from uncultured Fusobacteriales bacterium, assembly GCA_964469865.1. Lineage (GTDB taxonomy): Bacteria > Fusobacteriota > Fusobacteriia > Fusobacteriales > Leptotrichiaceae > JAGOWQ01. The sequence continues at coordinate 548 of CAYYAV010000357.1, forward strand.
GAAGAAAATGATGTTGAAGACAAAATTATAAAAGAAGATCAGCTGTCTGAAATGCGTGAACTTCTTGAAAATGTATTGGCAGATAGGGAGAAAGAAATACTCGAATTAAGATATGGCCTATATAATAATAAAATTCATACATTAAAAGAAATTGGAGAAATTCTTAATATTACTAGAGAAAGGGTAAGACAGATAGAAAAAAAGGCTATAATGAAATTAAAAAATCATTTTAAAGAATATAAGGATATTTTATAATAAAATATGAAAGGAGCGGACTATGCTTAATGTCAAAGTAGATAGGAAAGAACTGCTTAAAGCAATTCAGATTGTTGAAAATGCTGTTTCTGAAAATAAGATAAGGGAAGTGCTCTCAGGAATTTATATTGAGGCAGTAGAAAACAAAATAATTCTGAAAGGAACAGACTTAGAATTATCAATAAACACAGAAATTTCTGGAGATATAATTTCAGATGGGAAAATCGTAATAAAACATAAATTAATAGAAGAATTCCTAAAACAGATTTTAGATGAAAAAATAGAACTGATTGAAGAACAGGGGAAGCTCACAATAAAAACGGACAGCACAAATACTGAATTTTCGTTATATGATTCAGAAAATTTTCCTATTCAGTCGAAGCTTGAACTGGGAGTAGAATATACTTTTAATAAAAATAAATTATTAGCATATATAGAAAATGTGAAAATTTCAGCTTCTACAGAACCTGAAAATTTATCTGTGAATTGTATAAGGTTTGAAATTGAAGAAAATAAATTAAAGCTAATCTCATCAGATACTTACAGATTAACATATATTGAGGAAGAATTAGAGGAAAACGAAAGAAATAAAGAAGGGATAAGTGTAAGTATTCCATTAAAGACGATTGACGGTCTGATTAAAATAATGAGACTGATAAATGAGGAGAATATGATATTTAAGTCTGATGGAACAAGAGTATTTTTTAAATTTTCTAATGTAGAAATTTTGACAAGGGTCATAGAACTTCAATTTCCAGACTATAAATCAATCTTAAAAAGTGCACAGCATGATAAAAAAATATTATTAAATACAAAAGACTTTTTATCAGTATTACGAAGAACGCTAATTTTTGTTAGAGATAATAAAGATTCTAAAAATGGAGGGATTTTTAATTTTGAAAATAATAAGCTTATATTGACTGGAATTAATGAAAATGCAAAGATAAAAGAAGAATTAGCAACAATTCAAGAAGGAGATAACCTTAAAATATCCTTAAATGTTAAGTTTTTATTAGATTATGTTTCTATTCTTGAGGGTAAAGTAACAGAATTAAAGCTTATGAGTTCAAAAAGTTCAGTTCTAGTAAAAGATGAAGAAAATTCCAATTCATTATACTTTACAATGCCATTGGCACTAAGAGAATAAAAAATAAAAAAAGTAGTTGACAATGAGAGGAAAGATATGGTAATATAATTTTTGTCGATGTGTATTAAGGTGCACATTGGAATAGGAC
>CAYYAV010000358.1:0-2036 GCA_964469865.1 uncultured Fusobacteriales bacterium
ACAAGCCTGTCAAGTACCAGAAGAAGTTTCCTTATATCTTCAAAATGAAGTCCTGTAGTAGGCTCATCAAGTATATATATAGTATTTCCTCTGGATATCTTTGAAAGTTCTGTTGCAAGCTTTATCCTCTGAGCTTCCCCTCCAGACAATGTAGTAGCAGGCTGACCAAGCTTAATATAGTTCATCCCTACATCCATTAAAGTCTGAAGCTTCCTTTCAAGGGAAGGTATTGTCTTAAAGAATTCATAAGCCTCCTCCACAGACATATCAAGGACATCTGAAATACTCTTCCCTTTATAATGGACTTCCAGCGTTTCCCTGTTATACCTCTTTCCTTTACACACTTCACATTCCACATAGACATCTGGAAGGAAATTCATCTCTATCTTATTTATTCCTGCTCCTCCACAGGCTTCACATCTTCCCCCTTTTACATTGAAGGAAAATCTGCCTTTATTATATCCCCTTATCTTTGCATCTTTAGTCTGGGCAAAGAGATCCCTTATATCATCAAATATCTTTGTATAGGTTGCGGTGTTTGACCTAGGTGTCCTTCCAATTGGTGACTGGTCTATATCTATTACCTTTTCAAGATGTTCCAGTCCTTCTATCCCACCATTTTCAAGAGGATACATCTTACCTTTGTTTAACCTGTTATGAAGTTCCGGAAATAATGTCTGGTTTATAAGACTTGATTTTCCACTTCCCGATACTCCTGTTACAACAGTAAGCACTTCAAGGGGAATATTTACTGTAACATTCTTCAGGTTGTTCCCCTTTGCATTTTTAAGGACTATCTCCTTTTTAAACTTCCTACGTTCCTTTGGAACTTCTATCTTCATTTCCCCGTTAAGATATTTAGCTGTCAGGGATTTCTTATTTTTCAGGACTTGTCCAGGTGTTCCGGCTGCAACTATTTCTCCGCCATTTATTCCTGCTCCCGGTCCCATATCTATAAGATAATCGGCTTCCCTCATAGTATCTTCATCATGTTCTACTATGACAAGGGTATTTCCGATATCCTTAAGATCCTTTAATGCTGCCAGAAGCTTGTCATTATCCCTCTGATGAAGCCCTATGCTAGGTTCATCCAGCACATATATGACTCCTGTAAGCCTGCTTCCTATCTGTGTTGCCAGTCTTATCCTCTGGGATTCCCCACCTGAAAGAGTTTTTGTCATCCTTGATAATGTAAGGTAGTCAAGTCCTACATTGATCATAAAGGACAGCCTTTCCTTTATTTCCTTAAGTATTTCTGTAGCTATCTGCTTCTGCTTTTCTGTCAGCTCTATATTTTCATAAAACTTAAGGGCTTCAGTAACACTCACCTGAGTAAGGTCTATTATACTCTTATCATTTACTGTAATGGCAAGGACAACATCTTTTAACCTTCTTCCGTTACATGTCTTACATGTCTTTTCAGTCATATATTTAGCTTCCATCTCTTCCTTCATGGATTCTGAAGCTTCCTTATAACGTCTTTCAATATTCCTTACTATACCTTCAAATTCCTTTTTCCCGTTATAACTGAAACTGTCCCCTGACCATGAGAATTTAAACTGTTTGCTGCTTCCGTAAAATATTATGTTCTTTTCTTCTTCAGTAAGATCCTTGACCTTCTTGTCCAGGTCTATTCCATGGGCTTTTGCCATCGCTTCAAAAAGTTCCCAGTTCCATCCTTTCTGAGTTGTCGAGCCTGGTACCAGTATCCCTCCTTCCCTTATAGTAAGATTTTCATCAAATATAAGCTTATTTTCATCCACTTCAAGGGTAGAACCGAGCCCATTACATGACTCACATGCCCCATAGGGGGCATTAAAGGAAAACAGTCTGGGTACTACATCCGGAAATACTACTTCAGGATGGTCTGGACACGAAAAGTTTTCACTATATTTATTATCTGTCCCGTTAATGTTCATTATAATCTTACCTTCTGAAAGTTCAGCTGCAGTTTCTGCCGCTTCAGTAAGCCTGCTTAAGAACTCCCTGTCATCCTTCTTTATTACAATCCTGTCCACTACTACTTCTATATTGTG
>CAYYAV010000359.1:0-2033 GCA_964469865.1 uncultured Fusobacteriales bacterium
CTATAGCAGTCTATCCTCCTCAGAATATAACGGAAGAACAGAAAAAAATTCTGGCTGATTATACAGTAAGGCTCTCTAAAGGGCTGAACATAGTCGGACTTTTAAATATACAGTATGTTATAAGCGAAGGAGAAATATTTGTTCTTGAAGTGAATCCTAGAAGTTCCAGGACAGTGCCTTTTCTCAGTAAGATAACAGGAGTTCCTATGGCTAATCTGGCTATGCGGGCAATACTTGGAGAAAAATTGAAAGATAAGGGATTTGAGACGGGGGTTATTCCTGAAAGTAAGAATGTCTATACAAAGGTTCCTGTATTCAGTTTTCAAAAACTTAAAGATGTGGATACAATATTAGGTCCTGAAATGAAATCCACAGGAGAAGTCATGGGAAGTGATGTAAACCTTGAAAAGTCTCTTTATAAGGCTCTAGTTTCTGCAGGAATAAATGTAAAAGAACAGGGGAACATACTGTTTACTATAAGTAGAAAAGATAAGGAAGAAGCACTGGAGCTTGCACGAAGATTCTCCGAGCTGGGATATGCCCTGTCTGCTACTGAAGGAACAGCTTCTTATTTTAAAGATAATGGACTGAAAGTAGAAACAGTAGGAAAAATAGGAAAGAGTGAATATAGTGTATTAGATGCGGTATACAGTGCAAAAGTAGATGTAATCATAAATACCCCTAATAAAGAAAAGGATTCAGCAAAAGATGGATTTAAGATAAGAAGGGCAGCAAGTGAACAGGGTATAGTATGTCTGACTTCCCTGGATACAGCAAGTGCATTGTTAAAAGTGATGGAGTCCATGTCTCTTAATATACAGTCGATATAAAAAATCAGAAAATGCTTTAATTTGCTAAATAGGTACAATATTAATATTAAGATATACTGAAAAAAAATTGCAAATATAAAAAAATGGGGTATACTTTAAATAAGCAGAAAATAAAACTATTTTATATACAGATAGTTCTGTCTTCAAATTATTCTTATAAGGAGGAAATATAATGCCAAAAATGAAAGCTGCCAGATGGTATGATAAAAAAGATATACGAGTTGAAGAAGTAGAAGTACCTGTTACAGGGAAAGGACAGATAAAGATTGAAGTAAAGTATTGTGGTATCTGTGGAAGTGACCTTCACGAATATCTAGGTGGACCTATATTTATTCCAGTAGGGACTCCACATCCATATACAGGGGAAAAAGCTCCTATAACTATGGGACATGAGTTCTGCGGAGAAGTTATTGAGGTAGGGAGTGAAATTACAAAATTCAAGATAGGAGATAGGGTTACTGTAGAACCTATCTTTGCAAAAAATGGGTTAAAAGGGAAATATAATCTGGATGAAAACCTTACATTTATTGGTCTTGGAGGTGGAGGTGGAGGATTTTCCGAATATGTTGTAGTAAATGAAGATCAGGCTCATAAGCTCCCAGAAAAAGTAGATTATGAACAGGGTGCACTGACAGAACCTGCATCAGTTGCCTTATATGCTGTAAGACAGAGCAAATTCAAAGTAGGAGATACAGCTGCAGTATTTGGATGTGGACCTATAGGGTTGCTGATTATTGATGCACTGAGGGCTTCAGGTGCAACAGAAATTTATGCAGTAGAGCTTTCTCCTGAAAGACAGGAAATAGCTGCAAAGCTTGGAGCAGTAATAGTAGACCCATCGAAAGTGGATGCGGTAAAGGATATAAAGGAAAGAACAGGTGGTGGAGTAAATGTCTCGTTTGAAGTGACAGGAGTTCCTGCAGTACTGCAGCAGGCTCTGGAAAGTGCTGAAAATGATGGAGAATTGATAGTAGTAAGTATCTGGGAGACACAGGCACCTATCCAACCTAATGAAATAGTAATAAAAGAAAAAACGATGAAAGGAATCATCGCTTACAGGGATATCTTCCCTAATACTTTGAAGCTTATGGAACAAGGATATTTTTCCAAAGATCTTATGGTTACTAAACATATAAAAATAGATGATATTGTAAAAGAAGGATTTGAAGCCTTGGTTAAGGAGAAAAGCCAAGTAAAGATACT
>CAYYAV010000360.1:0-2032 GCA_964469865.1 uncultured Fusobacteriales bacterium
TATTTGTGATATCCATACTTAAGTAGAATATAGATAGTTTACAAAAACAAATCTTGAGAACCTACCTCAATATTGGGTGTTAATTTCACTGCCATACCACTTTCAACATCCCACACGCAATCCAATAACATCAGTGTAGAGCCGTCCTGTTTAAAAAGGAGTGTTTTTGGTGTAACCATCTGAGCAAGTTCACTAATGTTAGTGACATTTCTTGCGCTAATCCAATATTCTGCAAGAGTGCTTAAATTTTCATTTACATAGCATTTAAGTTGCTCACCAATGATATCAATCATTTCTTTCTCATTTTCCATAAAATAAGAATAGGCTTTTTGCTGTTCTTCAGTAATCGGTTTGCCAGAATAAGCTTTTGCGGCGATTGTAATCGTCCATTCTCTCCCAAACATGGATAGCGATTGTTGCTTGTACCATCTATGCTTATAAGCCATTTCTCCAAATACGCTATCTTTACAAATTGCTTCCATTTCTATTACTCCTTCCAATTAGGTGTTTTATTTCGTGACTTAGTTTCGGATATGCCTCCAGAATGAGAGATATTGCCATGAACCTCGGTAGGAACTTTTTGCATTGTTTTACAATCCTTACACTCATGCCAAGTGTATTTGTTTTCCCCACGCCATTTAGCAACTTCTTCAGGGGTACATTCTCTTTGTTCAGCTAACTTTTCGTCGGCTTGGTCAAAGTTAGAATCTCTGTCGTCAGAAAAATCATCAATCTCAACTTCGCCTTTTGATACTTCTGAAAAGTCAGGTTCACCATCTTTGAATGGAATGGAATCAAATCCATATTCATCCATTATCTGTTCCCAGGCTTTATGCTCGGGATTTGTGCCGTGTCTATCACCAGGTTCTACATTTGGATCAGGTTTCCAATCCGAATTTCCAGGTTCCCCAGACCACTCGCCACCATTTCGTGGCAATAATCCACATCGTTCGATTCTGATTTTAGTATCCAATTTTTCGGTGATGGTGGTTTCAATTTTTGTTTCGCTTTTTACTTCTGAGTTATACACTTCTCCAGGTTTCATTTCTGAAAAAAAAGGATTGCTCACATTAAATGCCCCCTTTCGACGATGGCATTATACCAGGCCTGGTAATATTCAGTTCCATCTTTTTCGGTTTCGCTATATGCTTTCATCAAGCAATGGTTAATGCTTATAATTAAATCATCTGAGGCATTTTCAACTTTCTGTGCCACTAATGAGTTCAAATAGAAGTTAAAGCTTATGAAGTCCATTGACATTTGCCGTGCATTATCTACGGCATTATCCAATCCAAGAATGTCTTTTACAAGAAATGCCTGCTTCGAAAATTGTTCTGGTTGCCACAGTGTAAGCTTTTTCGTTTGTTTGTATTCCCTCAAGAGAGAGTACAGCATGGTTTTTACTTTAACTGTACATTGGCATTTTTCTATTGCCCAAGATATTTGCTCACTTGAAAATGTGTCTGGATTATCCAATCTGCTTTTTGCAACAATATTTATCAAAATAGTAGCTGCCTTAATGCTATTATCTTCACCGCAGATAGAATCAGGAATTTGATATTCTCTTTCTTGTCCAGCATATTTGTCAATTTTACAAAGAACAGGCTCAATCCAGTCGTTCTGGTAAATTACTGCAACTCCCTTTGGCAGACGTGCAATTTCATCCAGTTGGGTATCTTTCATTGCAGCGGACTTACCAGATATACGTCGGTCACTTTCCTCTGGCAGACGCATAATGATTTTTGTGTTTGTATTACGAATTGCAGATATATCAACTGCATTAGGCGATTGGTCGGCAATAATAAAGCCTTCACCGTAGGTTCTCATTTCGGCAATTGCATTGGAAATCATTTCGACAGATTTTCCAGCAATGTCACCACCATCCTCAGAAGTAGCATGAGTGCTTGATTTTAGAATGTTGTGTGCTTCTTCAAGAACAGTAACATGATGTAATTTTTGATTTGAACCACTACTGTGGGTCATACGATGTTCAGAAAGTCGCATGACAAGGATTCCCATCAATAACGACTTG
>CAYYAV010000361.1:0-2031 GCA_964469865.1 uncultured Fusobacteriales bacterium
AGCTAAGGCTCTCTTATAGATTACCATGAAACCATTGATTTTAAAAGATAATCAATATATAATAAGCTATAATATAAAAAATTTAATTATTTAGAAAGTGAAGAGAAATGAAAATAATTTCAAAAAATTGTAATAATCTTAGTGAACTTATCGATTTCAAAAATTTGAGCTGTAGTTTGGATGAGAATTTAAATATATTGAAACAATCAAAAAATATTGTCATTTTAGGAAATTTTGACGGTGTTCATAAAGGACATAAAACTATTTTTAATAAGGCTATAGAAAGAGCAAAAAAAATAGGATATAAGACTGTAATATATACATTTCGTGAATATCCTCAGAAAAAAAGTACTCGGATAACGACTCCATCTGAAAAACTGTATCTTCTGAATGAATGTGGCATTGACTATATCTATCTGGAAGAATTTGAAGAGGTAAGAAACCTTACACCTGAAGAATTTGTTAAAAAAGTACTTATAGACACACTGAATGCAAAAGAAATATTTTGTGGATTTAATTTTACTTTTGGAAAAAATAAATCTGGAAATATAAAAATTCTTGATAACATACTTGAATCAAAACATCATGGTGAAGCCATACTCAATATACAACAACCTGTACTTGACAGTGACAATGAAATAATAAGCAGTACAAGAATCCGTGAAAATATTGAAAAGACAGATCTCTTAAAAGCTAAGGAATTAATGGGCCATAACATGATTATTATGGGAGAGGTAATTCACGGTAAAAAATTAGGAAGGACATTGGGATATCCCACAGCTAATCTGGAATTTGAAGACAAAATCTACCCCAGTTTCGGAGTATATGGTTCCTATATTCATATTGAAGGAGATGACAATATTTATCATGGTGTTATAAATATTGGGAAAAATCCTACAGTAGATTTTACCGGACTGACAGTAGAAGCACACATATTTGATTTTAATAAAGATATATACGGAAAAATTATAATGATTGAAGTACTGGAAAAGATTAGCGATGAGAAAAAGCTTGACTCTCTGGAAGAATTGATAAAGAAAATTGGCAATGACACTATCATATGGAGAAAAAGGATAAATGAGAAATATCATGATACAAATAAAAATAGATAACTTTGAAGGTCCTATGGATCTTCTGATACATCTGATTGAAAAGAAACAGCTAAAAATTAATGAAATTAGTATATCTCAAATTATAGATGACTATTTACAATATATTGATAAACAGAAAAATCTAAATTTAAAAATTAAAATAGAATTTCTAACTATGGCAAGAGAACTTATAGAAATAAAAGCATATTCTATTTTAAACAAGCAAAAGAAAGAAGAAAAAATTGAAAATCTTGAAAAAAAATTGCTTGAATATAAATTTTTCAAGGAAATCTCTATATTATTTTCTGAATATGAAAATGAATACAATATACCTTACAGAAAAAATGGTAATAAAAAAATAGAAGGTGCATTAATAGAGTATGATATTTCAGGGCTTACTCCTGAGAATCTCTTCAGCAGTTTCAAAAATTTGATAAACAAAGAAAAGAACAGGGAAAAATTATTTCTTAATTTTGAAGAAGAATATTCAACAGAAGATGCACTGGATGAAATAAATGAATCATTGGAAATTAACAGTAATCTGGCATTTAGCAGATTATTGAAGAGGAAATTTACAAAATCCAGGATAGTTTCATTATTTCTGTGTATACTAGAACTTTTTAAAAATGGTGAAATTGATATAGTTTTAATGAAAAATGAATTTTATATACAGAAAATTATAAATTAATAGAGAAAAGAGGATAAATGTTTAAATTAAGTTTTATAGTTATGGCCATAAACATGCTCAGTAGACTGCTTGGTCTAATAAGAGAAATGGTTATAGGAAGTATATTTGGTGCATCAGGTATGACAGATGCCTATGTAAGTGCGACAAGAATACCTAATTTTTTTACAACATTATTTGGTGAAGGTTCATTAGGAACTGTATTTATTCCTATTTATAATAAAGCTCTTGAAGAAAATGGGGAGAAAAGAACCA
>CAYYAV010000362.1:0-2027 GCA_964469865.1 uncultured Fusobacteriales bacterium
ATCTGGCATCAAGCAGGAAGGGAAAATTCCTTGTGAAAAAGATAAAGCTGGAGGGGATGACCCTTTCTATTTTTGAGGAAGATATATAGATGCCTGTAAAACGAATATACTTCTTGAAAGATTAAAAAATACCAGAAAAGGGAAGGTATAAATCAGAAATATTAGGAGCTGAAAATATGATTACTACATTATGTTATCTTGAAAAAGACAGTAAATATCTCATGCTGCACAGGACAAAGAAGGAAATAGATATAAATAAAGGGAAATGGCTAGGAGTCGGGGGGAAAATTGAAAATGGTGAAACACCTGAACAGTGCCTTAAGAGGGAAGTCATGGAAGAAACAGGATATGAGCTGAAGAGCTATGATTTTAAAGGAATTGTAGTATTTAACTATAATGAAGAAGAACCTTTATTTATGTACCTCTATACAAGTTCAGATTTTTTTGGTGTTCAGAAGGAATGCAGTGAAGGAGAGCTGAAATGGATTGATAAGAATGAAATTTTAAATCTTAATTTATGGGAAGGGGATAAGATATTTCTGGAACTTCTGTTCAGGGATTCACCATTCTTCTACCTGAGGCTGGACTATGAGGATGATAACCTGACAGGTTCAAAACTGGAATTCAGGAAAGAATACAGCTGTTTTGAAGTTTTTGTTCCAGGAGAGTATACTGAGAAGATTATTAAAAATATACAGAGATATTCCCTCCTTACGGAAGGATTCTATGCGGATGTCTATTCTGTTACAGACACTGTAGGTCATTGGAAGACTTTGGAAGGGGGAAATCCTTTTGACGGAGAAGTAGGGAAAGAAAGCAGTGCGTCTGAAAAGATAATAAAATTCAGGGTGAGACGGGAATTTGAAGAGCTGGCATATTATCTTGCAAAGGAAGCCCATCCTTATGAAGCTCCAGTCATTAATGTATTCCGGATGGAAGGGATATAAAAAATAAATCTAAATACTATATTAGTAGAATTTAGAGAGTTTTAAAAATACTAAAATCAATTATATTTAAAGGAGGATTTACTTATGAAATTTTCATATAAAGAAAAAGGAAATGGTGAAATTATTATATTGATTCATTCTTATCTGTGGGATAGTGAAATGTGGAAGGAACAGTTTAATCTGTTAAGTGAAAGGTATCACTGTATTGCCATTGATCTGCCAGGTCACGGAAAAGAAAATCCTGATCTCGGAAAAGGATACTCCTTGGCAGATTTGGCAGGAGATGTTGCAGGATTTATTGATGAAAAAGGTATTGGAAACTTTCACTATATAGGGCTTTCTGTTGGAGGAATGCTGGCACCGTATTTATACGAATTAAAGAAAGATAATATGAAATCAGTTATCATGATGGACAGCTATTCCGGTTCAGAAGGAGCAGAAAAGCATGCACTGTATTTTAAGCTGCTGGATATGATAGAGGAATATCAGATGATACCGGAACCTATGGCAGTTCAGATTGCAGATATGTTCTTTGCGAAAGACAGATGCAATGCTGAAAATGCAGATTATTCTAAATTTTTAGACAGGCTGAAGAGTTTTGATAAAGACAGGATAAGGAATATAGTTACTCTAGGAAGAGCTATATTTGGAAGGGAAGACAGACTGGATATCCTGACTGGAATACAGTGCCCCCTATATTTTATAGCTGGTGATGAAGATGAACCTAGACCGCCAAGGGAAAGCCTTGAAATGAGTAAATTAAATAAGAATTCGGAATATATAGAAGTTCCTCATGCAGGGCATATATCAAATCTGGATAATCCTGAATATGTAAATGAAGTTTTTAAAAGAATATTTAATATTATGTAAAGGAGATGTAGTCGAGAGTGTTGTATAATGGCTGCAGCACTTAAAAAAAATGAAAAACATTTAATTTTTATCACACTTTTTTACAGAATAATGTGACCTTCATCACACTTTTTTGCAAAAAAGTGTGTATTTCATCACATTAATTGCATAGAATGTGTTATAATATAAAAAACTGAAAAAAGTTGGTGGTGAATATGGAGCGCTTTATTC
>CAYYAV010000363.1:0-2014 GCA_964469865.1 uncultured Fusobacteriales bacterium
TCTATCAACATGTTCAAGAACATGAACTCCAGCAGGAAACTTGAAAGGATTGATTTTCAATAGTTCAGTAAATTTGGGGTTTGTGCCAAATACATGAACACCTCGTTTATGCCCAAATACACGCTTGTATTCGCCTTTGGCTGGTTCAATGACAAGGAAATTTAAGCTATCTCTTCGAGTTGATGTAAGTTCATCTAAAACTTTATAAACAGTATTTGACTTGCCACTGCCTGTTGCTCCAACTACAAAAGTATGCATCGCAAGACTTTCGACATCGAGAGTTACTTTACTTCCCTCGACCGCACGCCCCATATTGAAAATGCTACCCAGGCGAATTGTTTCTGCGCTGTCATTTTTATCGTATTTTACAACTTCCTTACCAAAATCAGCATGTTCAATTACAGGAAAGCCACAGACAGAATTTCGGGGTAATCCCATGTGTATAGCTAATTCATTTCCACTAACAAGATTAGTAGGCATAATTGGAATATTGAAACCATTGATTTGGTAGTCAAAAACAGGATGAATGAAATTTTTTACATACTCAGAAATTAATTCATTCTGTGAAACGCCCTCTGAAATGAGTTCTTGTGGTTTGTTCCATGTGTTTATGGCAGAAACTTCTAAGCCTGAATTTTCACCGCTCATAAGGGCTTTATATGTTGCGGCAGCAACTTCAGATACAGATGAATCTGCACTAAGAAAATAAGTTGCACATTCCCACATCCCAACGCTCTCGAATTCAGAAAGTCTTTCTAATTGCTTATCAATCCTTTCGAGCATATTGATTAACGGCTTATTTTGGATTGTTAATTGTAAATTTTGAGTTTCACCGGTTGTTAGCCCAAGCGATGTGGCTAAGCTGTGTGATGTTCCTGTTGTAGTGGTATCATTTGTTCCTGTTGCATCGGCTGTACCAGTGCTTTCATTACCACCCCCTGAAGTTGATGTGACAGTTTTGTTTGTAGCTGTTGAAATAGCAGCACCCACTAAACCGCCTATTGCACCTCCGATAGCAGCACCAGCAGCTGGGATAACGCTGCCGATAACTGCACCGGCAATGGATAATGAAGCACCAATAGTACTTCCAACCTTACTTCCAGAAGTTTGTTGAGTAACAGAAGTAGAAGTTCGGGTATTAACAGTTGTATTTTTGTTCTCTGTGTGCATTTGATTTGTGCCGTGCGCTTCACTTTGGTTCTCACCAGTTGTTTCTGTTTCATTTTTTGAAGTAGAGCTATTAGTTCCATAACTGACAACAGTATTTGCATAAGGGGAGAGTTGTGTATATATGGTTTCATATCCATGACGTACAGCATTTAATTGCGCCTGAGAAGTAGAATTGGCTACGGTGATTGCTGTATATCGACTTCCTTGCATAGCTAAGGCAAGTTTTTCAAGCCCTTGCAAGTACTCATCATTACCAACAAAATCTTTGTTTTTATTATTTGCAACACATGACACAGCAGATAAAGAACTCGAATCAACCGATGAAAGCAATTCTTCAATTCGGCTGTTTTTCAGATTTTCAATCTGAGTTCCTGGGAACTGTCCTTTCATTGCATTAACAAGAGTAGTGTAGGACGTCTGCGTACTATTTTCCTCGGACAAAGAGCGAATTCCTAAATAAAAGTCTGTCTTTATTCCATCACTATCTATAATTGTTACGATAGCACTATTGGTTGCCGCAACAGCATTAAAAACACTTGCAAATTTGTATGTGGCAGATTCATCTTGTTCATATACCATCTCGGTAATCTTAAAAAGACGAATCTTGCCAAGGTTATTTGCAATAGCTGATTTTTCAAGTGGAACAACAGAAAAGTCAGGCAATCGTGTAATATAATTTTTCAAAACAACATCATCTACTAAAGTAAACGCAGAGGAGAATCCATCCCTCAGCGCCTTTTCTTGAGGAATAAGAGAGGTTCTTTGATTATTTACTGGTTGTAATTTTCCATCCAAGACGATTACAGATCGGAAGAGCACACGTCTGAACTCCAGTCACAGAGAT
>CAYYAV010000364.1:0-2007 GCA_964469865.1 uncultured Fusobacteriales bacterium
TTTTTCTGTCTACCATGAATCAGGCCCAGTCTTCTGCTTTTAAATACCCTGCTGTATTCTTCAAAAGTTTCTTCTGCCGATTTCACATTAAGCGTTTCGCTTTCCTCAATCAAAGGGGAAACAACATAAATCTGACGTCCTTCCCCTATTTTTTTTTCTATAAAGTCATACATCTTCTGTTTTTCATCCTCATTTTTAATCCATTTTGTCCTGATAGGTATTCTTCCCGAAGGAAGCTCATCTATTACGGAAATATCGAGATCTCCATAAATAGTAAGAGCTAAGGATCTTGGAATAGGTGTTGCACTCATTACTATGAGGTTAGCAAGACTTCCTTTTTCACGCAATAGTCTCCTCTGATTCACTCCAAACCTATGCTGTTCATCTATGACTATTAGTCCCAGTTTTCTGAATATCACATCATCTTCTATCAGGGCATGCGTTCCTATAACTATATCAACTAATCCGTTTTCTATTTCCGACAGAAGCTTCTCCCTTTTTTTTCCTTTTATACTTCCGGTCAAAAGTTCCACTCTTACATCCAGGTTGGAAAATTCATCAACAATCCCAAGATAATGCTGAGTCGCCAGAATTTCCGTAGGGGCCATTATTACTCCCTGATAACTGTTTTCTGCCATATATAGAAGCATAATAAGCGAAACCACTGTCTTTCCCGAACCTACATCTCCTTGGATCAGTCTGTTCACAATTTTTCCGGCTTTCAGTTCCTTATAGATTTCTCCAATAACCTTTTTCTGGGCTCCAGTCAGATTATATTCAAGACCTCCTATAAATTTACTTACAAGCTTCTTATTATCCTCCAGTTCATAGATATTATTATTTTCCTTATCAGTTTCATATCTTCCCTGAAGTATCCCTATTTCAAGAAGCAGAATTTCCTCTATAAGGAATCTTTTCAGTGCTTTTTCCTTCTTTTCGAAGTTTTCAGGAAAATGGATGTTCATGAGGGCTTCTTTTCTGGACATCAGATTTTCTTTTTCAAGAAGCTCCATAGGCATATTTTCTTCTATAAGATATCCATAATTTAAAAGATTTTCATAGGTTATCTTTCTTATAATATCCTGTCTCAGTGATGATGTAGAAGGATAGATGGGCATTATCTGTTCCTTATTTTCTCCTTTTATTTTCACCTCTTTATGGATTTTCCTGTATTCAGGATTTATCATTTGAGCTTTGGCAGTCTTCTTTACTTTCCCATATACCAGAAGCTCATCTCCTATATTTATATTATTCTTAATAAATTTATTATTAAACCAGACCAGTTCAAGGATTCCCGTATTATCGCCGAGCATAGCTCTGAACATTATCCTTCCCGCTTTTATATATTGATTTTTTAAGCTTACAACTGTTCCCTTCACAACAGCAAATTCATCAGCTAGTATATTTCCTATATCCTTACTGTTAGTCCTGTCTTCGTAAGCCCTCGGAAAAAAGTACAGAAGATCATAGAGAGTTCTTACTCCAAGCTTTCTGAATTTATCTGCTGCTACTTTTCCTAATCCTTTTATTTTCACTTCTTTATCATCTATATTTTTAAATAAAAAATTATAAGTTGCCATCCTCTACACTTCCATTTTTATCTTTTAATCATATTTTATATAGTTTATCATATTATGAAATTTTTTTTAAGTTATTATAGAAAAAATTAGTGGTAAATTTGCTCTGTTGTCAAATATCTGTCACAAGAAGACTAGAAATGAACAGAATAAGGATGAGACAAAGCTCCCTGTATCTTCCCTTAAGGCTTCCGTCAGTAATGGAATCCAATGATATACATAACGAAATAGAATTAGGCACCAGTCTCATATAGTGCCTAAAGTAGTAAAATAGAAACCGGAAATAAGTATTTATTTTCCATAGTTAATCTCCTTATTTAAAAACCTTATATTTTTATTTGGTATTCCTATTTCAATTCTATATTTTATAACAGTTCTACGTGATATTTCAATTCCAAATCTTTCTTTAATCTAATTCATTATTTTTGTA
>CAYYAV010000365.1:0-2007 GCA_964469865.1 uncultured Fusobacteriales bacterium
CACTCTTTCCCTACACGACGCTCTTCCGATCTTCTTCTGGGTCTTCAGGGTCTTCAGGTTCTTCAGGATTTTCTGGTTCTTCAGGGTCTTCAGGATCTTCTGGGTCTTCAGGATCCTCAGGGTCTTCTGGATCCTCAGGGTCTTCTGGATCCTCAGGGTCTTCTGGATCTTCTGGGTCTTCTGGATCCTCAGGGTCTTCTGGATTCTCAGGGTCTTCTGGATCCTCAGGGTCTTCAGGTATCACTAATCCAAATAAGAAAGAGAAATGGCTAATATCAGCGATTTTGTCGTTCTTATTTATTGCTGGATGCAATCCGCTATCAGAACTGATTGTAGGATCATAAACATATAGATAACCTTTAGCTCCGTCTTCT
Source organism: uncultured Fusobacteriales bacterium (assembly GCA_964469865.1). Classification (GTDB taxonomy): domain Bacteria; phylum Fusobacteriota; class Fusobacteriia; order Fusobacteriales; family Leptotrichiaceae; genus JAGOWQ01. Next base: position 375 of record CAYYAV010000365.1, read on the forward strand.
CCTTGTCCACCTTTTACATACACTTTATATACTGTTACATTTGATGAGCTTGTTTCCCAAGATAGATACTTCGCATCTTCGCTTACAAACCATTTGATAAATTCTTCATTATCTAATGAAATAGTTCCACTACCTCTTGGAGAATTATCAACTTTTTCAGTTTCATATCCAGTTTCTTCAAGCTTAAAATTGGCTTGATCAATTGATTGCTGAGCTGCTGGTCCTGAATATTGAACATCTACATTAGGAATTACTGGAGCTTTCATTAAAGACATTGGCACTTCTTCATTTTCAATAATTTCTTCAATCTCTTCATCAATAACTTCTTCTACTATTTCTTCAATAGGTTCTTCCTCTATTTCTTCCTCAATTACTTCTTCTATTACTTCCTCTTCTTCGATAGATTCTTCTTCTATTATTTCTTCTTCATTCTCTGGTTCTAAATTATTCTCCGGTTGCTCTTCGTTTTGTTCCTCATCAACTACTTCTTGTTCTTCTTGCTGAATTTCAGGGGGTATTTCACTATCTGCGAATACTCGTTGAGCGTTAAATGACCAACCTAAAAATGCTAATACCATGATAATTGCTAAGAGTCTTCTGTTTTTTCTCATTTTTGACACCTCCATCCATTAAACTTAAAAACCAAGTTTTGGATGGCAACGGGACAATCATAACTAATCTTAACTCAAAAAGCCGCCATATAAAAAAATATGGCGGCTGGACTATCATAACTGAGTTAGTATTCAGTCTTAGACTCCTCGCTTTGCGTCCTACAGTTTCCTATAGTTTGCCTTTTTCATACAAATTGGGAAAATATAACTAAAGGAGTACGAATATATTACTAATTCTAGTTACTTTAAATATACACTGAAAGAGTGTATTAAAACATAAAATACAACATTATTTTACGTTAAATTATAAACAAATTAAAACTCTAAGCTTTTTTATAGCATTTCTTTTTAATTCTTTTGCATAGACATAGGAAACATCGAGTTCCTGAGCCACATTTTTTAGTAAGCTCTTCTCCATAATGTGCCTTTCAACTACATATCTCTCTTTATATGAAAGACCCTTTAATAAATCTTCTAGTTCGATATCGAAGTAGCCAGATTCATAATCTAATTCCATAAAGGTCTCATCGTATTCTACTAAATCCGCTACCTTAGCTTGTTTTCTTTTCTCATCATAGTAATAACATCCTAGCATTCTTTTCATATATCCCATAAATAATATATTTCTTTCCATTTCATAATTATCAATTAATTCAATAGTCCTAACATATCCTAGCTGAAGTAAATCCTCATCTACATATCCAAAATAGTGTCTTATTTTTTTCTTAATCAGAGGAGTAATGTAAGCTAAAAGCTGCCTTAGATATTCTTGTTTATCCCAAGTAGCAGTAGCTTCCTTATAGCCTATAAGCGCTTGTTCTATATCTTCGTAAGTATTTGTCTCCATTTCCTTACCTCCTATCTCTGTATATCTATCGAACATATGTTCTGTTTCTACTATACAATATGCATTTATTTTTGAAAAGGTAGGAAAAAAGTTCAAAAAAATATCCTATATCATTAGCTTCTTATCTACATATTGTGTAGATGCTAATAATCTAGGATATAAAAATACTTAACTA